>NZ_VYIX01000003.1:300000-513526 GCF_009755885.1 Brachyspira sp. SAP_772
CTTTCATTATTTAATATCCTCCGTAAAAACACAAATATATTACTATTTATAATAACATAAATAATACTTTTATTCAATTATCAATTAAAAAATTATTAAAATAATAATACGGAATTTTATGTTTAATAATTAATGAATTATTATATTAGAGAATTAAGCAATATATTTTCATAATTTAATTATATAACTAAAATGACGAAAATAGTTAATTGTATAGCTGTGTAGAGTGTAATAAAATATGATAAGCATTAAAAGAAGACGTCAAATAAAAGCAACTATTATAGTATCTTCAACACTAATAATAATTTTAGCTGTAGTACTAATAATAGGATACTATCCTTTTGGATTACATCAAAAAAACATGAAAAATATTAACATGCCTAAAGATAGTATTATGTATGTAAGTGCTAAAAGTATAAATGAAAGTATATCTAAATTTACAGGCTCTGTATATGCTTATAGAATATCACATGATGAATCTATGTATGATTTCTCCATAATGATAAAAACTATTGATGCTTTCTTTTATAATTTAAAAAATAATTCAAACTTTTTTGTAAAGCAATTTTCTAAAATTTTAACATCAAGAAATGCCTCTATACTTTTATGGAAATATAATAATAATCTTTCAAACTCTGAGTTATTATATTTATTTGATGTTGGTAAACTTAATACTTTTTTGGCAAATAGTTTTTTTAATTTAAAAACAATTAACATAGGCACTATAAAATATGAAATAAAAAAAGAGATATATAACAATTATAAAATATTTGGTTTAATAAGTGATAAACCTTTAATTTATTTTTCTTTTTATAATGGAATTGTAATAATTAGCAAAAATTATTCTAGTATAAGAAAAATTATAGATTTCTTTGATGCTAAAGCTGGAAGTTTTGAAGATATTAACATATTAAAAAACTCATCATTAGATTATAATCCTGATATTTCTTTTTATATAAACAAAAAATTATTTGATGATAATAAATGTGAAGGTTCTATGCTGTTTACTCCAATAAAATATTTTAAAGATGTATACGACATATATGGAAATATAAAACTATATGATGATAACGGCAAAATGGATATTTTTGTTGATTATCAATATGGCGGCTCTGATAAGTTTGAGCTTTATAATTTGAATAAAAAAAATAATATACAGAACTATTTGCCATATCAAAATACAGTTGTATATTTATCATTAAAATCCTATATTTCTGGACTATACCCTATTATATATAATGACTTAAAAAATAATAATGATACTAAGATAGAAAAAGAACTATTAAACTTATTTAATAAAATGAATAACAAATATTCTTTTTTAACTATCATTAGTGATTTATACGGAGAGATGGCATTAGCTTATATAGAATCAAGTAAAATAATTTATCCTGTTATGATATTTAATATAGAAAACTATGATAATATCTTACCAAAATTAGAAAATGAATTATTAAAAAAATATATTAACATTACAAAGTCAGAGAAAAATTATAATAATAGTTATATATATTCTTATACTTTTCCCGATGGTTCATCATTATATTATACATTTATAGATAAAATATACTTTTTCAGCGAAAATGTAAGAGCCATAGAAACAGCAATAAACAATATAAATACTAAAGATACTCTAAATGAAATAACAAAGAAAATAGATGATTATAATCCAAATTATATATTTACAATACAATTAGAAAAAGCAAATAGCATATTAAAATATTTTAATGTGCCTCTTAGAAATTGGAGCTATCCTAATAATTTAGTAATAGGAAGCACTATAAACTCAAATCATACGCATATAAATATAAACTTCGATGCAAATTTCACAAAATTAGAAAATAATTAATAGCACTATTTAAAATTATAAATTATAATTAATATTATTATTTTGTTTAGAGGATATATTAAAATGTATTTAAAAAACAAAGCAAAAAAAATATGGTTATCAATAATATCTAATATCAATTATGATAAATTAGACTCTTTACTTTTAAAGACTAAAGAAATATTTGCCGCTATGCAATCATCAGATAGACTTTATTTATTGAAAGACAAAATAGAATTATCTCTTAGTATGATAAAAGACTATATAAATGGTAATTATAAAAATGTTCCTTGGAAAGTAATATCTGCAATAGGTGCATCATTACTATATTTACTTCTTCCATTTGACGCCATAGCAGATTTTTTACCGTTAATAGGTTTGCTCGATGATGCTTTTATTATAGGGCTATGTATAAAATCTTTTAATGATGAAATAGAAAAATACAGAGTGTGGAAATATAAAATTTATGATTACACAGAATACGAAGATGAAAAATACAAATACAAAGAAGAAGAAGAAGAAGAAGAAGAAGAAGAAGAAGAAGAAACATCTAAAGAAAGAGAAGAATAAAAAATTACGCGTCTGAGAGGATTCGAACCCCCAACCGACGGAACCGAAATCCGCTGCTCTATCCAATTGAGCCACAGACGCTTTTTTAATTTTTATAAAATTTTTATAAAAATTAATGTTAATTAATTATCGGTAAATATTTTTATTATTATACAATATTATAGTTTAGGAGCAAATCTCAAACCTAATTGTAAACCTAAATCAAAACTATCAACGCTTGTATATTCATTATCTATAGTATTCTTTTGAGCCAAACCAAAATCATAGCCTAAATAAGCTCCAATATTCAAAGCCATTTTGGAACCAAAGTATATAGAATAATCAAAAGTAACTTTAACATAAGGAATAACATTTCTGTCATACTGCTCTATATCTTTTCTTTTTAAACTAGATGTCACTTTTTCATTGATACCAAGTATAGTGCTATCTACTTCATAAGCAGCTGTAATAGGTATCTTAACACCAGCACCAACCCCAATAGCAAATTGACCAATATTAATTTTGGGAAGCAGTCCAACTTGAAAACTATGAGTATACATGTTTAAGTTCATTTCAGTTTTTTGACCTAAAATATTAGACTCTAGCAAATACATTTTATAGCTGTCATAACTATATCCAAACTCACCCAATATACTAATACACAATTTGCCAATACCTATCATATAACCAATTTGAGCAGTAACACCAGAATCAAAACCAACCCTGCCTTTATCAGATAAAGCCTCATAAGTACCAGTAGGCACACCAATAGATAAACCCAAAGGTACATTAATTATAGTTTCAAAACCGCTGGCTGCAAATACTGTTATATTAGTTACAGCTAAAATAATAATTGTTAATAATAGTTTTTTAATTTTTTTCATTTTAGACCCTCCATAATATAAATGGTATATTAAAGAGGAAAAATATCAATAGTAATTGTTTTTATTAGGAAGGGCGAAAGACGGGACTTGAACCCGCGACATCCAGATCCACAATCTGGCGCTCTAACCAACTGAGCTACATTCGCCATAAAAGAAAAAAAGAGCCTTTGATTTAAGACCCTATGCGCGCCAGACAGGAATCGAACCTGTAACCTACTGCTTAGAAGGCAGTTGCTCTATCCAATTGAGCTACTAGCGCATTCGGGATGGTGAGACTCGAACTCACAACCCCCTGCTCCCAAAGCAGGTACGCTAACCAATTGCGCTACATCCCGTTAAATATGTTCCTCAATTATATATTAATTTCTTTTTTTGTCAACTAATTTATTATATTATTTTTATTTGATAATTACTTAAAACTTGACTTATTAAAAAAAAAATATATTATAAGTTTTATAAGGTTATAAATATTATGTCTAAATATATACTGCCAGAAAATGATATCATTAGAACTGCAAATTGGATAAGCAATTTTCTAATAAGAGAAGGATATCATATTGATTATACTCTTCAAAGCTTAAAAGAAATTGATAAGTTCTTCAAAGAAAAAATAAATAAAATATTAGAAAATGATGATAATAATAGAAACTTTATATTTGCTATAGCTGCATATATTGGCGAAATTATTAAAATGAATTTTGATGGAAAGTGGAGTATATCCAGAGAAATTGATTTGGATGACGAAGCTATAGGTATAGATTTTAAAAATCATAAAACAATATATCCGCTTAATATAACATTAGAGCTTATTCAAAAACAATATACATTAGAACAATATATAAAAGAACATTTTAATACATATATTTAAAAAAGGATTTTCGCTTATGATGAGTTTGAATGAAATTTTAGATAACGTAAAAAAATCGTATATAATGCTGGATTTAAAGGCAAATAACAAACAAGAAGCTATAAGTGAAATGTTAATATATGCAGAATCTAATGGACTTAGAATAAATATTTCTAAAACTATTGATTGTATGTTTAAAAAAGAAAATATTATATCAAGCGGTTTAGGTTATGGCGTAGCTTTTCCCCATTTAAGGACTAAAGAAGTTCAAGAAAATGAATTAATATTTGCAATATCAAAACCCGGTATTAACTATTATGCTCTAGACCAAAAACCTGTTCATCTGCTTACAATGTTTTTAACCCCTATAGATAAAAGCGATAAATATTTACAATTATTATCACTTATGACTAAAATATCAAAATTAAGTATGTATACTGTATTATTATTAGAATCAAAAAGCCAAGAAGAGTTTAAAGATAAATTAGTAATTATGGTAAAAGACATTATAGGCGGTAAATAAAATGAGAAAAGTAACAGCTATAATACCTGCAAGATATGATTCTACAAGATTTCCAAAAAAGCTCACTTATGAATTATTAGGCAAGCCTATAATTATTGCTGTTTATGACAATGTTAAGGCTACTAGAAATATAGATGATGTTATAGTGGCAACAGATTCTAAAGAGATAATGGACATATGCGAAAAAAACAATGCTAAAGCTGTTATGACATCTGTGCATCATACTTCTGGCACCTCAAGAATAACAGAGGTTGCTAAGAATATTGATTCTGACATTATTATTAATGTTCAGGGTGATGAGCCATTAATTAATGAAGATGTGCTTAAACCTGTTATAAATGCTTTTGATGATGAAGATGTTGATATAGCTACTTTAAAAACAAAAATTGATGATTTTAGTCCTTTAATTAAAGATGAAAATGCTGTGAAGGTGGTATGCGATTATAAAGATTATGCAATGTATTTTTCAAGGGCTACTATTCCGCATAAAAGATTTGACCAAGATATATTAGTAAAATATTATAAGCATATTGGGGTTTATGCTTTTAGAAGAGAGGCTCTTTTAAAAATAGAAACATTGCAAGAATGCGAATACGAAAGAATAGAAAAGCTTGAACAGTTAAGATGGCTTTATAATGGCATGAAAATCAAAGTATTAGAAACTAATCATTTTATACATGGAATTGACACAAAAGAAGATTTAGAGATTGTTCAAGAGTATTTAAAAAAAGAGGCATTAATAAAATTAGGAAATAATGCTTAAAAAATTCTTTACTATAATTTTTAATATACTTTTTCCAAATCATTGCATCATATGCAAAAACATTATACAAAGTGATAATATGAATTATATATGCATAGATTGCATTAACAAATTAAGCTATATTCATAAAGATGATTATATAAGATGCAATCGCTGTGGAAGAATAATAGACACAGAAGATTCAACTTGTATATGCTCATACGAAAACATTTATTTTGATGAATGCAAATCAATGCTTTATTATGATGATAAAACAAGCAATTTAATTCATAAAATGAAGTTTAGCCATAGATATTTAATTTGCAAAGATTTTGCTGCCATGCTTTCTTTTTATTATAAAGATTATATTAATAAATTTGATGCTGTTTCATTTGTACCGCTTGGAAAAAATAGACTGCTTGAAAGAGGTTATAATCAAAGCGAACTTATAGCAAGACATATATCTAAAATAATAAATATACCATTAATAGAAAATATAATAATTAGAAAAAAAGAAAGTAAGCCTCTTAGCATGATAAAAGGAAAAGAGTTAAGAGAGAAAACAATAAAAAACGCTTTTAAAATAAACAAAAAATATAAATTTGATAAAAGCAAAAAAATAAATATCTTAATAATAGATGATGTATTTACAACAGGTTCAACTTTAAATGAGATGTCATTAGAATTAAGAAAATTGGCGTTTATAGAAAGAATAGGCGTACTTACGGTAGCGTCAGCGAGATAAAAAATTATTATATTAGTTACCAAAATATATTTTGAGTTTTTGTTTGTGGTGGCTTTGCCCCCACACCCCCACTTCTTTTGCCGATAGGCACCTACTCGGTATTGGTATAAAAGAAGCAAAAGAACTGCATTTAATTAAGTCTAACTTTTTATGCATAGACAAAAACATGATATTATTTTAGCTTTATATATTCCATAGATACAAAGCTATAACACTTGCACTTTTTGGTTCTTTTTGCTGCGGGAAAAAGAACAATAAAAGTTGAAAATTAAAAAATTATAATTAATATTATATATCAATAGTTTTGAAACAGTTATAATAAAAAACTAAATATTCATTTCTTTCTTTAAATAATTCGCTTTAATA
Source organism: Brachyspira sp. SAP_772 (assembly GCF_009755885.1). Classification (NCBI taxonomy): domain Bacteria; kingdom Pseudomonadati; phylum Spirochaetota; class Spirochaetia; order Brachyspirales; family Brachyspiraceae; genus Brachyspira; species Brachyspira sp. SAP_772. The sequence continues at coordinate 306,485 of NZ_VYIX01000003.1, forward strand.
ACAAAGTCTTCATTCTCTCTAAAAAACTCTTCTCTATCAAGCTTCAATAATTCTCGCATCTCATCTTTTGCCTTACGCATAATCTCAGCATCTTTTACAATATTTCCAATCTTAAAATCTGCTATACCGCTTTGCTTATCCCCTAAAAACTCTCCAGCACCTCTAAGCTCTAAATCTTTTTCAGCTATTTTAAATCCGTCAGTAGTTTCGCATATAACATTAATTCTTTCTTTTATTATATCATTAAGCTCACTATGAAGTATTAAGTAACAATAGCCAAGCTTATCGCCACGCCCAACTCTTCCTCTAAGCTGATGAAGCTGCGATAATCCAAAACGCTCTGCACCTTCTATTAATATTGTCGTGGCGTTGGGGTTGTCTATACCCACTTCGATTACCGTTGTTGAAAATAGCACCTTTATCTCACCGTTTGAAAACCTATTCATAATATATTCTTTCTCTTCATCTTTCATCTTGCCATGTATTATTTCTATATTAATATTTTCAAAATAGGTTTGCTTAGCCCTCTCAAACTCGCTCGATAAAGTAATTATGCTGCTGTCATCATTCTCTATAAAAGGAAAAACCACATACCCCTGCTCGCCTTTTGCTATTCTGCTTTTTAAAAACTTATAACAATGATCCCTCTCATATAACTCTTTATATTTGGTAAGTACTCCCTTTCTTCCTTTTGGCATACTCTTAATAATAGATAAATYCAACTCACCAAACAAGGTTAAAGCCAAAGACTGAGGTATTGGTGTTGCAGTCATTAATAGATAATCAACATTATTTCCTTTTGACAATAATTTATTTCTCTGATTAACTCCAAATCTCTGCTGTTCATCTACTATAGCATAAGAAAGATTTTTAAATATAACCTCATCATATAATATAGAGTGAGTTCCTACTAATATATGAGTTTTACCTTCTCTAAGTCTTTTTAATGTATATGCTCTTTCATTTTGACTGATAGAAGAAGTAAGTATATCAATTTTAATAACATCTTCTAAGTTAGCATTTTTTATTATTTTTTTAAAAGTATAATAATGCTGCAGTGCTAATATCTCTGTGGGGGCTAAGAAAGCTGTTTGAAAATTAGATTCTGTTGGTATTAATGCTGTTAGAAATGCAACAATAGTTTTTCCTGCCCCAACATCTCCCTGAAGAAGCCTAAATAATTGCCTATTAGAAAACATATCTTTTTTTATCTCTTCTATAGCGTTATTTTGGTCGTCTGTGAGGCTAAATCCTAAACTTAGTTTTACTCTCTCTAACAAATTACTGCTATTATACCTTTTTTCTTTTATAAGTATATTTGGTCTTCTCTCGCTTAAATGTATATACTGAAAAGTTAAAAACTCTTCAAACACTAAACTCTCTCTCGCCTCATCTAATGCCTCAAAAGATGTAGGAAAATGCATCTCCATTATAGAGCTTACAAAACTTTTTAATCTGTACTTTTTTTTGATAACCTTTGGTATATCATATTGCATATTCTTTTCAAATTTTTCTAATTCGCTAACAATTAAAGTTCTTAATTTTTTTTGAGAAAGCCCTTCTGTAAGCGGATATATAGGCACTATTTTTCCGTAAGATAAAGAATTGGAAGAAGGCTTTTCAAACTCCACAAACCTGCATTGCACCTTTCCTCTCATATTGCGAATAAACTTTCCTGTGAGAAATAATTTAGCTCCCTTAGTTGCACCAGCAGGAATGCGTCCTCCATATATAGGAACTTCGCATAATGTGATGCCGTCTGTTACTATAATTAAAGGCTTCTTTCTAAACTGAAAAGTAAAACTCCCCACATCTATAACTTCAACATACACCACGCAGTTTTTATCTGAACTTTTTAATGCTTCATTTATCTTTAATGTATTTCTTCTATCTTCATAAGTCCTTGGAAAAAATGTTATTAAATCATAAAGTGTGAATATATTTTTTTTAGCAAGTGTTTCTGCGTATTTTGGTCCTACGCCTTTTACATATTTTATATCTGTAGTAAAAATCTCTTTATTGTAGTCTTTCATATAACAACCATTTTATACTAATATATATTATTTCAGCATAAAATTCTATAATAAAATTTATATAAGAAAATTCATTGACTTTTTAGCAAAAAAATATATAATCGCTAGAATAAAAATAATATTAAATACTTCGCTTCATGAAAATATGAAGCCTTGTCCAAGGAGTTTACAAAAATGAGAGAATATGAAATTCTTTTCGTTACAGAGATAAATGACTCTGTACATCAAAAAGCAAAAGAACATGTCAAATCAATTCTTCAAAACTACAACTGTGAAATATTTAATGAATCAGATTATGGCATTCACAGACTAAGCTACCCTATTCGTAAAGTAAATGAGGGTAAATTCTATTTCTATCATTTCAAATGTGATGGTAAAAGCTTACAAACAATTGAAAAAGAATTAAGATATGAGCTTAGTATATTAAGATTTATAATAGTTCGTTTAGATGAAATTATGCAAAAAAAAGAAACTAAAAAAGAAGAAGCTAATAGTCAAGAAGCATAATTAATCATTAATCTAAGAGGCTTAAATTATTATGTCAGATGTAAATAACGTAACTTTAATAGGCAGACTTACTGCTGATCCAATGCTTAAATATTTGCCAAGCGGTAGTGCTGTGGTAGAGTTTTCTATAGCAAATAATTATTATGTAAGCACTAAAAATGCTAATGAGGTTAACTATTTTGACGTAGTTGCTTTTGGTAAGACAGCAGAAACTATAAGCAAATATTTAACTAAAGGTAAACAAATAGCTATTAATGGATCTTTAAGACAGGATAGATGGCAAGATAAAGATACAAATACTACAAAATCAAGAATTAGAATCATAGTTAATAGTATGCAAATGCTAGGTGCTAATAGTCAATCAATGGATACTACTTACACTCCTTCTCCTTCTGTTGGAGTCGGCGGTATGTCTGATGGTATTGATATAGGTAGTTTTTCTGACGATGATGATGTACCATTTTAATTAAATATTTGAGGAGATAAAATAATGGAATTAGAAAACACAGAAAATATAGAAAATACTTCTACTAATGAAGAAGAAAATAAAGCTAAAGCTGATAAAAAACAACATTTTAATAAAGAAGCTAATGAAAAAGATGTAGCTAGCAGAAAAAAATTCTTTAAGAAAAAAATATGTTATTTCTGCAAAAACAATATTGATGTATTAGATTATAAAGATATAAAATTATTAAAGAAATACGTTAAAGAAAGCGGAAAAATTATACCTAAACGCTTAAACGGAACTTGCTCTAAACATCAAAGATTAGTTACTAAAGCTATAAAGAGAGCTAGAAATATTGCTCTTCTTCCTTATGAAACTAAATATTAATAATTAGTTTTATAAATTTGATAAACTAGTTGATAATAATAACAGTCATTATATTTTATATATGATGGCTGTTTTTTTATTATAAATAAAATTAGTAAATTAATAAATTAGGATACATAAATGAAAAATATTTTTATTATATCGTTTACTGCACTATTACTGTTATTATCTTGCAATAAAAACTCTAACAAAAACATAGAATTAATAAATTGGGAAACTAATTATAATAGAGCATTAGAAAAAGCTGCAAAAGAAAATAAAGCTATAATGATAGATTTTTATACTGATTGGTGCACAATTTGTAAGATAATGGAGACAAATGTTTATTTAGATAAAAATGTTGCCTCTAATATTAACTATAACTTTGTGCCTTTAAAAATTAATGCTGAATATAATGATGAAAATATAAAATTTCTCACAAATAAATATAATATTAGTGCCTTTCCTACTACAGTACTCATAAATACAAATGGTTTTATTATAAAAAAGATATTAGGCTATATTGATACAAATGATTTACTTGAAGAGATAACAAATATAGAAATAAAAAGAGAAAATATTAATAGAGAGTTTGCAAATAATAATCCTAGTATAGAGAAATTAAAAATATATATAGACTCAGAGTATTATAAAGAAGCAGCAGAGATGTATGATGTACTTATAAAAGAAAACAAAATAGAAAAAAAGAAGACATACCAACATATTTAGTAGATATAGGAACATTATTATTTTATAATGAACAGTTTGACGAAGGCATTAATTATTTCAATGAAGTATTAAACAATTATAGTAATTCTCAAAAAGTATATGAAGCCATATATTTTAGCGGCATTTATAAAATAATTAATGGAGATAGAGAAGAAGGAATAAACTACCTAAAGAGCTTTACCAACAGTATAACAAATAATGAGTTAAAAAATCAATATATAGAAGCTATTGAATATTATGGAGAAGAATAAAGAAGTAAGGTTATAGTATAAAATTTTATATTTTTAAAATTTTAATGTTTTCAGGGCTTTGCCCTTTCGAAGCGTGCCCGTAGGGTAGCATTCCAGTTCTTTTGCCGATAGGCACCTACTCGGTATTGGTATAAAAGAAGCAAAAGAACTGCATTTATTAGCTTAAAACACAAGTATTATTTCATACTTAATACATATTCCTAAGATATTAGCTATAGTATATGCGTTTTCGCGAAGCGTGCCCGAATGGCAAAAACTTTTTGACGAAGTCCGCACAGCGAGAGCACAAAAAAGTTGATAATACTTTTAGGCAAATATAAAAATTGATAAAGTATAGTTACTTAAATACAAATTTAATTATTTACTTTATTAAATTTGTATTATTATAATTTATAGTAGTGAATGAATGAAGTCTTCCATCATTTCCGCTATAAACATTCAAATTAAGAGGGTCTATTTCCCATACTCTATCAACTACAAAGTTATAGTAATAAGGGCCTTGTTCTGCTCTTAAAGTTATAGTCCATAAATTGTTAGAATAAGTCATAGGATATCTTAAGCTGTCAAAACCTAATTTATCTGATGTAAACATCACCTCTAATGCAGTATCATTGCTGTAGAAAAATGTTACTGTGCCGTCTGCATTATATATAGGATTTCGTTCATAAAAACCAATATCTTCAGCTAATACAAAATAACTAACCTCTTGATTGTTGTTGTCATATTCTACGTTTGGATTTATAGGGTCATTAATCCACACACCATTAACTCTATATCTATATGAATATTCTCCAGCCTTTAGAGGAGTTTGCCACAAATAATAAAATATACCATAAGAGTTTTTTATAAGAGGTATGCTATCTTCCCAATTATTAAAATCTCCAGAAACTTCCACAGAATCATAATTTTCTGCAAAAGTAAATAATATACCGTCATCTACAACTCTAGGAGGTGTCACTTCTTGTATATTATAATATTTTAGTATCTCAGCATTTTGCATTCTAGCTTGATACTGTTCAATAGTCTCTTGAGTTCTATCGCCGCAAGATACAGCAGATATAAAAACTATAAATATAAAAATATAAAAACAAATCTTTTTCATCATCAACCCGTAATATTTAATTTTGATGTAACAGCTTTATCATCTTTTTTTGTAAAGTTTTTATCATAACTTTTATTATTATTAGAAGTAGAATTATTTTGAGTAGTCTGATTATTCTCTTCTTTTGATGTATTACTTATAGTATTGTTAGAAGATGACATTTTTTGCTCAACACTCTCCCAAGCACCTTTTAACTCTTGAAGATATTTTATAACTTCTAATATAGGCGGCTTAGTTTTAGATATATTTGCTTCTGTTAATCTTTGATTCATATAAGTATATATAGAAGCAAGTCTTTCAGCTATTTCTTTAGCATCATAGTTTAGAGAAGAGAGAAGTTCATATATAATCTCTTGAGCTTTCATTATATTATTATGAGCCTCTTCTGTGCCATGTTTTTTGTCCATAGCATTACAAGCATTCTCAAGAAACTTAATAGCACCGTCATAGAGCATAATAATCAGTCTATTTTGAGATGCTGTACTTACATCGATTTTTTTATATTTTTCGTAACCTTTATTAGTAGACAATTAAATCCCCCCATAAATTAATATTTATTATAAAATTATTATCGGAAAATAGAAAAAAGCATAAAATATTTTTTACTATTTTTTATAAAAGATGCATACATATACTATATTATACCGAAACAAGCATAATTTGTCAAAAATGAGATTTAATTTTTATGATATTTTTACATAAGTTGTTTTTTATATTAAATTAATAAAACTATTAAAAATAATTTAATAGCTAAAAGATTGTAATTTATATATTGTTAAACCCATGTCCCCTGAAACTCTAAAAGAATATTTATCTGGATAATACCTAGTAGTAAATACCATCTCTCCGTTATTTATAAATATCTCTATAGCTGAAGTATCTATTAATATTCTTATATTTTCTAACTTTTCTAAATAGGCACTTCTTTTGCCTCTGCCGCCTCCGATTTGTTTTCCTGTATCGCCTACAAACTCTAATATAAATTTATTTTCTTTATATTTAATAGAAACACCTTCAGAAATTAATAGTTCAAAATTATTAGAACATTTTATACTGTCAATTAAAACTTCATAAGAGTTAACATCATAAATTAAATTATCAGATAATGAAGAATAAGAACATTTATTTTCAAATATTTTTTTCTCTCTCAATTTTTCTAAACTTCTATGAGGTTTTTGATATAGTTTGCCATTTTTGAAACTTAATTCTCTTGCAACAGTTAAGCAATGCTGCCAGCCATAATGAACTGTTAAGTTTTTATGAGTCTCTTCAGTGTCAGGAACACCCATCCATCCTATAATAACTCTATTTCCATTTTCATCTAAAAAAGTCTGCGGAGCATAAAAGTCAAACCCTCTATCTAATACAGTAAAGCTTGTTGCTTCAACATACTCTTTATTTTTGTAATCATCATTAATTAAAAAATATCCAGAGAGATAGATATTTTCGTAAACACTATCGATTTGATTTACACCCTGCGGACAAGTAATTAAAATATTTTGCCCATCTAAATTAAACAAATCAGGACACTCCCACATATAACCAAATCTCTCTTTAGTGCTAATAGTGCTTATATGTTTCCAATTTCTTTTATCTTTTGAAGAAAATACTAACACCTCTCCAATATCATTATCCCTATCAGCTCCATATTTTCTTGCCCCTTGAACCATATAATAAGAATCCCCCTCTCTCCACACTTTAGGGTCTCTTATATGATTGGTAATACCTTTAGGATAATCTTTCATCTCCATTAAGCATTCTTTTTCAGAGAAATTAATACCATCATTTGAAACAATAAGCATAGTATTAGCCTCTCTTCCGCTTTCAATATAATCATGCTTCCCTAAAAGTTTTACATTGCCTGTATAATATATATATATCTTATCATCTTCTATAAAAGCAGAGCCAGAATATACTCCATGACAATCATATTTTTGGTCTGGATATAATGAAACTCCAATATATTTATAATTGATTAAGTCTTTAGTTGTATAATGACCCCAAAACTTTAATCCGCCATTAGCACTAAAAGGGGAATATTGAAAAAATATATGATACTCCCCCTTAAAGTAGGATAAAGCATTAGGGTCATTAAGCCAACCTACAGGAGGCATTAAATGAAAATTTAATCTCCATTTTTTATTTTCTTTATTAATATATTCTATTTCTTTTTGTTTTATTGCCTCTTCAAATACTTTAGCAACCAAGTTCATTTAATTATCCTTAATATATTTACGCCTATTATATATTTTTACTCTTCATCTTCTTGCATATACTCATCAGGCACACCAAAGAACCAAGTAATAGTGAAAGATAAAATAACAGTAATTAAAGCAACAGCAATATAACCTATTAATTGTTTACTATCATAAATATAAAGCAATACCCCCGGTATACCAGTAACACCATTAGCAGTAGCCTGTAAGTTTAATAATCTAGCAATTAAACCTGTTATACCAGCAGCAATAGCACCGCAAACCATAGGCTTTATTCCATATCTTATATTGATACCAAATATAGCAGGCTCTGTTATACCAAGCCAAGCTGATAATGTAGCTCCATAACCCATAGCTTTTACAGTTTTTCTTCTAGTTTTTAATGTAACAGCCAAACAAGCAGCACCAGCAGCTAAATTAGCAACAGATAAAAGAGGATTGATTGGGTTTAGAGTGGTAGCAGCAAGAAAAGATATCTCTATTAAATTCATTATATGATGAACACCAGTAACAACTATAAATATTATTCCAAAACCTATTATAAATCCGCCAATTCCAAAAGGTAATGATAAAGAGAAATTAATAGCTACTAATATCCACTGTTCAACTATATGGAAAATTGGTCCAATTACAGCTAAAGATAATATAAGCATTATAAGCAAAGTTAAAAAAGGAGTAGCTAGTATATCTATTATATTAGGTATAATTTTTCTTAAATTTAATTCCACTTTAGAGCCTATAATACCAGCGATTAGAGCAGGAAGTATGCTTCCTTGATAACCCACTATAGGTATAAAATTAAAAAGCATAATAGGTTTCACACCGCTGTCAGGGTTAGCAACCAAATATGCATTAGGCAAAGCAGGAGAAACAAGCATTAATCCAAGTAATATACCCAATATAGGAGAGCCGCCAAATACTCTGAATGTTGACCAACATACCAAAGCAGGCAAAAATGCAAATGTTGTTTCTGTAAGAACACTCATAAATGTCATAACAGAAACGGGTATGTCTGCAACTTGTAAATTAAACATTCCTAAAAAACTGTCATTAATTAAAGCACCTTTAAGACCCAAAAATAAACCTGTTGCAATCATAGCAGGCATTATAGGTACAAACACATCAGCAAATATACGAATAAACTTTCTAAAGCTGTTTTTTTCTGTAGATTTCTTTGTTTCTTCTGTATTTTGTTTTGCTGCTCCCTCAACTCCTAAATTAACAACCTCAGCATAAACCTTATTTACAACACCAGTACCCAATATTATCTGATACTGCCCAGAATTAAAAAACACTCCCTTAACCCCATCTATCTTTTGTATATCTGAGTCTTTGATAGTCTCTCTGTTTTTTACTACTAATCTTAATCTAGTAGCACAGAAAGTAGCAGAGATAATATTATCTTTGTCTACTACTTTAATAATTTCTTCAGCGGTTTTTTTGTAATTGATAGCCATAATAAAATCCTATTAATATTTGTGTAATCGGTTACATATTATTGTATCATCTTTTACTATTCTGTCAACCACAATTATAGAAATTTTATAAAAAATAAATCAATATATTTGATTTTTAATATAAAAGATATATACTCTCATAAAAACAACATATAAGAAGAGTATCATTTAATGAAAACAGAAAATAAAAAAATAACAATGAAAGAAATAGCAGAACTTGCAGGAGTAACAAAGACTACAATATCAAGATATTATAACGGCGGATATGTAAAAAAAGAAACTAAAGAGAAAATAGCTAAAATAATAAAAAAATATAATTATGAACCTAATACTTTTGCAAGATTAAAAGCAAGAAGAAGCTACATGATAGGAATTATAGTACCAGCTTTAGATTCAATAATTACATCTAGGGTACTAACTGGCTTAGAAAAAACTTTTAGAGAAAAAAATTATATGCCAATAATTATGAACACAAATCATGAAAACGAATTAGAACTTAAATATATAGAAAAACTAAAAAGATTAAATGTTGATGGAATAGTATTAAGTGCCACATATATTACAGATGAACATAAGAAAATATTAAAAAAATTAGATATACCTGTTGTAATTTATGGGCAAGAATATGCTGATGGTATAAGCATAATTAATGATGATTATAATGCGGGTATTGAGATAGGAGAATATATTGCTAAGAGAAATCATAAAAATATAGGATTTATTAGTGTTGATAAAAAAGATGTTGCTATTGGAGTTAATAGAAAAAATGGCGTTATATGCGGTCTAAAAAAATATGGAATAAAAAATATAAATATTGAATTAGCAGATTTTTCTTATGATAGTGCCAAAATTGCAGCTAAAAATTTATTAAAAAACAAAAAATTGGATGCTATAATATGTTCTACAGATAGGCAAGCACATAGTGTTTATATGGTGGCAAAAGAAGTAGGGCTTAAAATTCCAGATGATATATCTGTAATATCTTTCGGAGGATATGAGATTGATGAAATAATAGAGCCTGAACTCTCTACAATAAAATTTGATTCATTAAATGCTGGTGTATCTGCCGCTAATACTCTAATAAATTTAATTAATAATATAGAAGTAGAAAAAGTATTTTATGTTGATTACAAGTTTATAGAAGGCAAAAGTGTGAAATAAGGCTTTATGTATACTCAAAATTTATAAAAAATTAGTTAGTTTTTTATGACTTAACTAAATGTCTATAGTATTTTTATAAAAACCAAAAAAGTTATTTTCAGCTAAAAATAATTGTATTATTTTTGATCTTTTTTTTTAATAATTTTTATAATAATAACACATACTAATATCGCTATTATAAAAGGCAAAGCAAAAATAAAAGAAATATTAGGCGAAGCAGAAGCCCCATCAAATTTAATGGCATAAAACATATAACCATAATTAAAAGCCACAACAGTAACCATCATATAAGAAAATATATATGCTATAATTCTAATAGTTTTTATAATTCTTTCTTTGTTATTCATTTATCAATCTCTTTTAATATCTTATTAATAAGAAAAAGTTTAAATATAAAAAATCCCAACAGAAAAATCTATTGGGATAAAAATATATAATATATACCCGGCAACGTTCTACTCTCCCGTAAAGCTACCCTTACAGTACCATCGACGATGAAAGGCTTAACTGCCGTGTTCGGAATGGGAACGGGTGTATCACTTTCTCTATGGTCACCGAAATAATATTAGCAAATTAAAGAACAACTTATTGATGATATTGCCAGATATATAGGAGCGTAGATTGTCTCATTCTTGTTATATGTTTTCTTTTTGTTTGTTAAGAAGAAAACGATAATATGGTCAAGCCATTGGTCTGATTAGTGCTGCTCAGCTGAACAGGTATTTCTTCCCTGCTTACACTTGCAGTCTATCAACGTCGTAGTCTCCAACGAAACTCATAGGGAAAATTAATCTTGAAGGAGGCTTCCCACTTAGATGCTTTCAGCGGTTATCCCGTCCGCACATAGCTACTCTGCGATGCTCTTGGCAGAACAACAGATACACCAGAGGTGCGTTCATTTCGGTCCTCTCGTACTAAAAATGACTCTTCTCAATTTTCCAACGCCCGCAACGGATAGGGACCAAACTGTCTCACGACGTTCTGAACCCAGCTCGCGTACCGCTTTAATTGGCGAACAGCCAAACCCTTGGGACCTGCTCCAGCCCCAGGATGCGATGAGCCGACATCGAGGTGCCAAACCTCCCCGTCGATATGAACTCTTGGGGGAGATAAGCCTGTTATCCCCGGAGTACCTTTTGTCCGTTTAGCGATGGCCCTTCCACTCGGGACCACCGGATCACTAAGACCTGCTTTCGCACCTGCTCGAGATGTCTCTCTCGCAGTTAAGCCACCTTATGCCTTTATACTCTACTACCGATTTCTATTCGGTTTGAGGTGACCTTTGCACGCCTCCGTTACTCTTTAGGAGGCGACCGCCCCAGTCAAACTACCCGCCTGACAATGTCCGACTGCCGGATAACGGCTAATCGTTAGAATCCCATTTTGCGAAGGATGGTATTTCAACGATGGCTCCATGAAAGCTGGCGCTCCCACTTCAAAGCCTCCCATCTATTCTACACATCACAAAACAAAACTCAATGTCAAGTTATAGTAAAGGTTCACGGGGTCTTTCCGTCCTGTTGCGGGTAATCAGCATCTTCACTGATAATTCAATTTCACCGAGTTCTTCCCCGAGACAGTGCCCGGATCGTTACACCATTCGTGCAGGTCGGAACTTACCCGACAAGGAATTTCGCTACCTTAGGACCGTCATAGTTACGGCCGCCGTTTACTGGGGCTTCAATTCGAAGCTTCGCTTGCGCTAACCTCTCCTTTTAACCTTCCAGCACTGGGCAGGTGTCAATCCCTATACATCCATTTACATGTTTGCAGAGATCTGTGTTTTTGTTAAACAGTCGGCCAGGCCTTTTCACTGCGACTCTCCTCCCAATATTGCTACTGAGATTCAAGCGTCTCTTTTTCCGAAGTTACAAGACTAATTTGCAGAGTTCCTTAGGGAAGATTATCTCGAGCGCCTTAGAATACTCATCTCACCCACCTGTGTCGGTTTACGGTACGATTATAATATGCCTAACCTTAGAAATTATTTCTAGACAGCCTAATTCACGCAACTTCCTGAACCCGAAAGCCCAGTCACTATCCACCTCAACCTTAAAGCAGCAAGCATTTTACTCACCACAAGTCTCGGCTATTCGACGAGGATAACCATCACCTCGCGTACGCAAACAATCTGTGTCATTCCATCGAAACATACTATAGTACAGGAATATTTACCTGTTTCCCATCGACTACGCTTTTCAGCCTCATCTTAGGGGTCGACTAACCCTAGGCAGATTAGCTTTACCTAGGAAACCTTGGGTTTGCGGCGAACGGGTTTCTCACCCGTTTTCTCGTTACTCATGCCTGCATCCTCACTTCTTATACCTCCAGCATACCTTACGATACACCTTCGACGGCTTAAAGAACGCTCTCCTACCAATCATAGATTAACTCTATAATTCCCTAGCTTCGGTACTATGTTTGAGCCCCGTTACATTTTCGGCGCAAAAACACTCGACCAGTGAGCTGTTACGCACTCTTTAAAGGAATGGCTGCTTCTAAGCCAACCTCCTGGCTGTTTAAGTATTCTCACATCCTTTCCCACTTAACATAGATTTTGGGACCTTAGCTGAGGATCTGGGCTGTTTCCCTTTTGACAATGACGCTTATCCGCCGCTGTCTAACTGCCATGCTCTTAACTTACGGTATTCGGAGTTTAGTTGGGTTTGGTACCCGGTTAAGGGCCCTAGTCCATTTAGTGCTCTACCCCCGCAAGTAAACACATAACGCTGCCCCTAAAGACATTTCGGAGAGAACCAGCTATCTCCAAGTTTGATTAGCCTTTCACTCCTACCCACAAGTCATCCAAAGCCTTTTCACGGCCACTGGTTCGCACCTCCACTCAATGTTACTCGAGTTTCGCACTGCTCATAGGTAGATCACTTGGCTTCGGGTCGTATAGCATGCAACTAATTTCGCCCTATTAAGGCTCGCTTTCACTACGACTACAAGGCTATTACCTCTTAATCTCGCTACATACTATAAGTCGCAGGCTCATTCTACAAAAGGCACGCCATCAGGCCATCTACTATTGCTAGCAGGGTTCCCTCTGACTACTTGTAAGCTTAAGGTTTCAGGTTCTATTTAATAACCCTCAACGGGAGACTTTTCACCTTTCCCTCACGGTACTCTACACTATTGGTCACTGGTTAGTATTTTGCCTTGGATAGTGGTCTACCCAGATTCAAACAGGGTTTCACGTGCCCCGCCCTACTCAGGTACGGCAAAACCTTGTATATATGATTTCGTGTACAGGGCTATCACCCACTATGGCCTGCTTTTCCAAAACAGTTCCACTATCATACATAACAAAGTCGATATATGTAAGTATACCACTCGCCGCCCTACAACACCGCAATAACAACGCCTTACAACTTGACATTATTACGGTTTAGGCTCTTCCCCTTTCGCTCGCCACTACTGAGGGAATCTCAATTTTGATTACTCTTCCTCCAGGTACTTAGATGTTTCAGTTCCCTGGGTGTCGCCTTATACACCTATGGATTCAGTGTATAATATAGAAGGTTTACTTCTATAGGTTTTCCCATTCGGTGATCTACGGATCATAGAATATTTGCTTCTCCCCGTAGCTTATCGCAGCTTGTCACGACCTTCATCGCCTTCCAGTGCCTAGGCATCCACCTTAAGCCCTTACTTACTTGACCATATTATCCTTTTCTTCTTATCTCTAAGCTTCTAAGTTTAATACGTCTTGAATGAGACTTCTTAGCTAATTAAAGCTGTTTCTTCTAATTCTTTAGTAACGTCCGCTTAATTGTTTCTACTCTAAGACACACAATCTAATTGTGTTTTCTTTTTTATCAAGTGAAGATTTTTATAATCGCTGACTTTCCGCTTCTTAATTGGAAAATACTTTATAAAAATCTACGCTCTTATATATCTGTCAAAGATCATCTTTTGTTTCTCATTGATGTTTTTTATTTATCATCAATGTTTTATTAGTATAGCATGCAGCCAAAAAAACGCAATACTATTTTTGCCGTTAAATACAAAATTTTTTCATTTTTTTCTTAAAAAAGCCTATATATTATACATTTTATACATATTTTTAAACCCAAATTCAAAAAATTAAATTAAATTAAAATTAAAACAAAATATTAACCCAAAAATTCGCTTTTTTTTACGAAAAAACTTATAATTGTATTATTATTTTTAACTAATTTTTGAGAGTTTGATATGAATATACCCGAAGAAAATGGAATAAAAAATCTTACACCAAATACTACTATATATCATGAAGGTGAAAAAATTAAAAACATTTCTATTGTAACTAAAGGTGAAATTGATGTTTATATATCTTCTAGAGATTTAATCGGCATAGAAGATGAAGAAGAAATCATGAAATATAGCTGTAAACTTTTTTCTATACCTAGAAATATTATGATTGGAATTGGATCATTTATATACGATTCTAATTATATATTTTCTTTCAAATCTAAAAATAATAATGAAATATATACAATTAATATTCCTGATATAGAATATATAAAAACATTTTTTAACAGCAATAAAACATATATGACAAATATGTATCATTCGCTTGCTTATCTTATAATGAAAACTTATGATGAGTATATTAAAATAAAAAAAATTAATGATGAGATTAGAATAATAACTACAAATCTTGGTGTTATGTATTTTAATTTAAATGCTAAAAACAGAAATATTAAATCTGAATTGTTTCTAAAAACAAAAGAAATTTTTGAATATGCTACAAATGATGGCTTTAATTTCCCTATTGATTTTGACTCTGATTTTATAAAAGAAGACCATGAAAAGATATATAATAATAAAAATAAAATCATTGAAAAAAATGAAAAATTAGAATTTGAAATTGAATATATAAAAAGATTTTTAACTATGCCTAAAGAAATTAAATCTTCTTTCTTTGGGTATGATGTTAATATGACTTTATCTGCTACTGCTATATTATACGAAACTTTAAAAGATATAGCTTATATGCTTAAATCTGAATTTATAAGCACTATGGAAAATATAGCTTTTCTATATTCAAATAATCAAGAATCTTTATTTAGTGAATATTCTAAAATGGCTTTTGAATTAGAAAAACAAGGTAAAAGTTATGAAGTATGGGCTAGATATTCTAGATATATAGCAAATACTACAAAAGATATATGCAAAAAAATTAAAAATAAATATGACTATGATTTAAATATAGACATAGATGAATTAGAAAATAGTATAAAAAAACTTACAGAAAATATAAACTCAAACAATGATGAAACTAGCGAAGAAAATAATGTTCAAGTAATTATGGGTGTGGAAGATATTCCTGAAGAAATTAAAAACCCTAGCAAAAAAATAATAGAAATAGCAGGAATACCTGAGGATAGAGCTTCTACATTCTTCAAATCTTTAAATGCATTCAAAAAATTAAAAGATAAATTTAGCACTGAAGATGATGCTAGAAAAATTAGAAGAAGTGTTACAAATGTATTCTTTGAAGTTTATAAAGAAATAGCTAAAAAATACATCATAAACAATGAAAAAAGTAAATTACTCTCTATGTTCCTAAACTTCGGATATATGGACGATCAATTACTTACACCAAATCAAATTGTTGATCTCTATGAAGTGAAAGACAAAACATCTACTAAAAGAATTAATGTATATTATATAGACGAATGGCTTCAAAAAATTTATGATAAAGAAGAACCTCCTTCTGTTAATGGTTTTGGTCAAGACTATAGAGAAGCTTTGAGAGAAATGAAAAAAAGAGGAACTATCAGCGACCAAGAATTAGAAGAGCATTGGGAAAGCCCTCTTAAAAGACTTGAATACGAAATAGAAAATATGATTGAAACTACTCATAGATTATGTTATGGTCAAATAAGTGTTTACTTCCCTATTCTTCATAAAGATATGATTATTAAAGATTTCAAAGACTCTTTAATAAAAAGAGAGACTATGGAAAACACTTTAAACTCTATATTAGAAATAGATTTTTCTGCATTCTACAGAGAAGTTTTATATAAAAATAAAGATTTAAACATTGAAAAAGAACTTGTTATGCAGGAAGTATTGCCAAACATTATATTAATGCCTACATACGGTTCTCGTGCTATAATGTGGGAAGAGCTTTCAAGCAGACAAAAAAATAGTACAGCAAGATTCCTACTTCCCATATTTACATCAGAAGATTTAGAAGGTTTAACTCTACCTATGATGGGTGCTTTTAGATGGGAGCTTTGTAAAACTATGCTTGGACCTGCTTGGAATGATATTACTCAAATGTCTATTACTTCAGAGTACAGCGATTATATTCAGTTCTACAAGAAAAACAGAAATCTCTCTGATGATGCTAAAGAAAAATTAAAAGTACAAATAAAAAAATGCAGAAACAATTTGAGAGAAGTATTTGTTTCAGATTATGTTATATGGATTAAATACGAAAGCAAGGGTATTATGCGTTTAAACAGAGTGGCAAGAGGTATTCTATACAGACAAGTTCCTTTTGCTAAAAACATAAGAGATGAGCTTGAAAAGCAGCCTATGTTTGCTGATATGGCTAATAGATTTAAAAACATAAGAAATAAAAAAGCTACTGAATTAGAAAATAGATATTTCAAATTCACTAAAACAGGTAATCCTTTGCCTGAAGAGCTGCAAAATCATATAGATTTTTATAAGAAAATGTAACTATTGTAAAATTGACAAAAAAAGCAATTTTATATATAATATTACTCTATATAATATTTTTTCAAAAAATTTAATTTCTATTTTTTATGGAGATAAGAAAATGCAGCTTAACAAAAATATATTAGAAGTACCATATTCACTAATAAGAGGACTCACAGAAAAAGCAGAAAAAAAAGAAGGCAGTATAATGCTTACAATAGGAGAACCAGATTTACAGCCTCCAAAAGAATTAATTGATTATGGATGCGAATATGCTCAAACTCATGCTCTTCCATACACTCAATCTGGCGGAAGCGAACATTTAAGAGATTTGGTTGCTAAGCATTATAATAAATATTATGGTTCGAATGTTAATGCAAACAACATCACTATGCATATTGGTTCTATGGAAGGTATATCATCTATATTTAGAACTATATTAAACATTGATGATGAAGTAATAATACCTACTCCATTTTTCTCACCATATGAACAGGCAGTAAAATTATCTTATGGTAAAGTGGTATTTTTAGACACAAGAGAAGACAATCTTGTATTAAAGCCAGAAAAGATAGAAAAAGTTATAACAAATAAAACAAAAGCAATTCTTTTTAGTAACCCCGGAAACCCATCTGGATATATGCTAAAAAAAGAAGAGGTAGATGAACTTGTAAAATATTTTGAGAAAAAAGATATATTTGTTATAGCCGATGAAATATATTCTGCTATATCATTTTATCATTTTACATCATTTGCTTCTTATCCTTCTATTAAAGATAAAGTGATAGTATTAAATGGTTTTTCAAAGTCACATTCTATGACTGGTTGGCGAATAGGATACAGCATTACTCCAGAAGATGTGAGAAAATATTTAGTTAATGCTAGTTTTAATAATGTGGGCAGTATGGTTAGTTTATCTTGTGCTATTGCTGAGTATGCTTTAGAAAAATATCCTATGATAGAAAGCTTTAGAGATATTTATAAAGAGAGGGCTTTTACTATGTCAAAAGAATTAACAGATTTAGGTTTTGATGTAATAGAGCCTAGGGGAGCTTTTTATTTATTTGTAGGATACAGTAAATTTTCTAAAGAGCCTTCGCTTGATTTTTCTATGAGACTACTAGATGAAACAGGTGTTGCTGTTGTACCCGGTATTGCTTTTGGAAGTGAAAATTATTTTAGAATAGCTCTAACTCAGGATATACCTGTATTAAAAGAGGCTGTTAAGAGAATAAAAGATTTTTTAAATAAATAAAATATTAAATAAAATAATAAAAAATAATATAATGGGGCTTTTTTAGCCCCTTGTTTTTTGGATAGTGTTTTAATTTTTTATCAATAAATATGGTTATATATATTTAAAAAATAACTATTATATTGCTTATTATTTTTTATATTTAAAAATATGTTATAAAAATATATTAAATTTTGACAAAATAATTAGTTTGTTTATAATGTAAAAACATATTTTGGAGAAAATAAAATGAGTGAAAACAATGAAAATAAAAATGATAATATAGAAAACAATGAAAATAAAATTGAAAACGAAACTATTGAAACAACTCAAGAAAACAATTCTGATAATGTTGTATCAATAGTTGAAGATAAACTTCCATCAAGACTAATAATAATACCTGTGATGGGAAAGCCATTATTTCCAGGACTTTATGCACCATTTCCAATACCAGCTTCTCAGGCTAATGCTGTAAATAAAGCTATTGCAGAAAATGATGGTTTTTTAGGACTTAATTTATATATACAAGATGAACCAAGAGACATAAAAAAAACAAGCATAGATGAAATATATAAAGTAGGCGTTGTTGTAAAAGTATTTAAAAAACTTAATCTTCCAGACGGCGGGCTTAATCTTCTTATTAATTCAATTAAAAGATATAAAATAATTAGATACATTTCTACAGACCCTGTAATTAGAGCAGAGCCATTATATATACCAGACATAATGACAACAAACAACGATAAAGAAGCAAAAGAAATAAAAGCATATACAAGAGCTTTACTTTCTGAGGTAAAATCATTAAGCGAGAGCAATCCGCTTTTTACAGAAGAGATGCGTCTTACTATGGTGAATGTTGATGATCCTGGTAAATTAGCAGATTTTGTTACTTCTATGATAAACGTAGAAAGAGCTAATCAGCAGGAAATATTAGAGACTTTTGATGTGCAGGAGAGATTAGAAAAAGTTTTACTTCTTTTGCAAAAAGAGAGAGAAATAACAAAAATTCAGCAAAAAATTCAAGGAAGCATTAACTCTAAAATACAAAAACAGCAAAGAGATTATTTCTTAAAAGAGCAATTAAAAGAGATAAAAAAAGAATTAGGATATGACACTGACCCAAAACAAAAAGATATAGATAAATATAAAAAAGAGTTAAAAGAATTAAAAATTGTAGATGAAGTAAGAGAGAGAATGGAGCAAGAAATAGAAAAGATTTCAACAATAGATACACATTCTCCAGAGTATACTGTGTCAAAAAATTATCTTGATACATTGTTTGCATTGCCTTGGAACAAAGAAAATAAAGAGAGAGAAGACATTACAAAAAGCAAAAAAATATTAGATAGAGACCATTATGGTTTGGAAGATGTAAAAGAGAGAATATACGAATTTTTGGCAGTGAGAAAACTAAATCCAGAGAAAAAATCTTCAATACTATGTTTTGTAGGCCCTCCGGGAGTTGGTAAAACATCAATAGGAAAAAGCATTGCTGAGGCATTAGACAGACCATTCTTTAGATTCTCACTAGGCGGTATGAGAGATGAAGCAGAAATTAAAGGACACAGAAGAACATATATTGGTGCTATGCCCGGTAAAATAATTGAGGCTCTAAAAATTGTTAAATCTAAAAACCCAGTTTTAATGCTTGATGAAATAGATAAATTAGGTGCGAGCTTTCAGGGAGACCCTTCCAGTGCATTGCTTGAAGTATTAGACCCAGAGCAGAACTCTTCTTTTAGAGACCATTATCTTGATTTGCCTTTTGATTTATCTAATATTTTGTTTATTACAACAGCAAACACATTAGACACTATTCCAAGACCTTTGCTTGATAGAATGGAAGTAATTAGACTATCAGGCTACATCATGGAAGAGAAACTAAAAATTGCTGCAAAATATATAATACCAAGACAATTAAAAGCACATGGTTTGATTGCTAAAAATGTTAAGTTTACAAACAAGGCAATAGCAGATATAGTTAATGGTTATGCTAGAGAAGCGGGTGTTCGTAACTTCGAGAGAATGATAGAGAAAATATGCAGAAAAATTGCTGCTGATGTAGTGTCAAGCAACAAAGAAAATTATAACATAATGGTAGATTCTAAAGATTTAGAAAAGTACTTAAAAAAGCCAATATTCACAGAAGACTTTACAGAAAAAGATTTAAAACCGGGAAATGCAATAGGTTTAGCTTGGACTTCTATGGGCGGGGCTACTTTAACTATAGAATCTATAAAAGTACAAGAGAAAAAAGATGCTGGTAATATAAACATAACAGGTCAGCTTGGGGAAGTGATGACAGAGAGTGTGCAGATTGCCTATAGCTATGTAAAAAGTGTTGCTAAAAATTATGGTGTTGATGAGAATTATTTTAATGATGCTATAATACACTTGCACATACCAGAAGGTGCTACTCCAAAAGACGGTCCTTCTGCTGGTATTACTTTAGCTACTGCTTTATTATCACTTGCTATGAATAAAGTTATTAGAAATGACACTGCTATGACAGGCGAGCTTTCTCTCAATGGAAAAGTGCTTCCTATCGGAGGTCTTAAAGAAAAAACTATAGCTGCTAAGAGATTAGGCTTTATTAAGCATATTATAATACCTTTTGAAAATAAAAGAGATTTAGATGAAATACCTGATAAAGTTAAAAGCTCTCTTATTTTTCACCCTGTAAAAGATGTAGAAGAGGTGTTTGATTTTATGTTTAAATTAAATAAGTCTAATAAAAAAACTGATAAAGCATCAAGTAAATCCCAAAAAGCAAAAAAATAATCATTAAAATATTTATATTTAAAAGGTTTGAACTTAAAAGTTTGAGCCTTTTTTGTTATTGATTTTATTTATTATTAATTTAGAATAGATAAATTGTATATAAAAAATAATAATCTATTACAGTAAAATTATGAAACAAAAAATAATAGCTCATAAGTTGAAAACAGATAAAAAATTAATATCTATACTTAAAAAGTTGCCTAACAATTATTGGGACTTTAAAAATGAAAATACAAAAGAATATACACATAGTATACACAGCTATCCAGCTGTAATGGTGTCCCCTATAAGCAGAAATATTATTAATATAGTTAATAAAGTTATGAAAGTTGATTCTTTATTCGATCCATTTTCTGGCTCAGGTACAGTTCTTGTGGAAGGTATGCTTGCTAATATTAAAACAGTGTATGGAAATGATATTAATCCTCTTGCTATACTTATTTCAAATGTAAAAACAAATAAACTTAATATACATGAGCTTAAAAAAGAAGTTTCTATTTTATTAGAAGATATTAATTATGATTATAATGAAAATATAGATTTTTATGAAAGAGCAGATGAGTATTGTAAGAAAAAGCTTCAACTTGATATTACATCAAAAAATGGTTGGGGAGATAATGCACCAAAATATCTTAGAGAATATATAAACTTAAATAAAATTAATTTTGAAGTACCTAATTTTAAAAACATTGGCTATTGGTTTAAACCGAGAGTAATATTGCAGCTTCAAATGATTAAAAACCATATTTTAACAATAAAAAATAAAAATATAAGAAATTTTGTATTCGTAGCATTTAGTGAATTAGTTAGGCTTGTATCTAATCGTAGAAACGGAGAGTTTAAAATGTTTAGAATGCTATCTGTAAAAGTTGAAAATTTTACGCCAAATGTACTAAAAGAATTCAATGTTATTTTAGAGAATAATGTAAAAAAAATGCATAGTTTTGTTGAAGCTTGTTTAAAAAATAATAGTATTTCAGAAGTCAAAATATTTTTTAATAATGTTATAGACTTATTTGATATTCCTGATTTATCTATTGATTTAGTAATTACATCTCCTCCTTATGGAGACAGTAGAACAACAGTTGCTTATGGAGAATATAGTAGATTATCCCTTCAATGGTTAGATTTGTTTGAACTTTCTGAAAGAGAAATAATGATGATTGATAAAACATTGATGGGTGGAACTAAGTTTAGAAATGGATTTGAATTTTCAATTCCAAGTAAAACTTTAAATAAATCATTAGAATTTATTAAAAATATTGATTTAGAGCGTGCTGGTGATGTATATAGCTTTTATTTAGATTTAGAAAAAGCAATATCTTCCATTGCACAAAAAACTAAAAAAGGGGGCTATCAATTTTGGGTTGTAGGTAATAGAACTGTAAAAGGAGAACTTTTAAAAACAGATAAAATAATAATAGAAATTGCTAGTCAATATAATATGGATTATGTTTATACAATCGATAGAAATATAATTAACAAATCTATGCCTTCATTAAACTCTCCAACAAATGTAGTTGGTAAAAAATCAAAAACTATGTGTAATGAACATATTGTTATACTAAGAAAACAATAATGTTTAAACTATTCTTTTATTTATTCTAAATAGTAAAGGTTGATCAATTTCTTTTATTCTAAATCCTGTTCCATGATCATGAGTTTGTCCATTTTTTAGACCTCCATGATATTGACCTATGCGTAAATCTACATAAATATTTCCTTGTTCAAGTAGAGAAATAAAAGATTGATAATTAAATCCTGATAATTCATAAGCTTCTACAAACTTAAATTCTTCACCATTTTCAGTAATTTTAGATTGTGCTTTTACATAGACTAATTTATTTTTATACTTTTTTTCAAATGCTTGTTTTAATACATCTTTTGTCCAATACGCATGTTCTTCATTATTACCATCAATAATTGAAATTTTATCATTACTACACAATATTTTTAATTTATTTCCAGTATTACCAATATTTACAAAATCATAAGCTGAAAGAGTTGAATGAAGTACTTTTTCAGTATTATCATAAGCACTGCTAGAATAACCAAATTTTTCTCTTAATATATTTATAGCTCCTTTAGGTTCTGGAGTTTTTGTAAAAATTGTAAGCATGCTATTTGAATTAATGCGACAAGACTTTAATTCATAATCACCAAAGTCAGGAGAATTACTATTGTTTTCAGGAATTTCAAGTAAATCTTCAAGAGTTTTTCCAATCCCTGTTGGACCTTTACGATGACTAGAAATCCAACTCATATCAACTATTTTTTTAAATTTTTCTATAAATTCATCTAATGTATAAATCATAACTTATTTTTATTCTCCATTAATAATTTATAAGGTTCAATTTTTATAGCATCAGCAATTTTTTGAACACTTTCAAGTGATACATTTCTTTGAAAACATTCAATATCGCTTATATATGTACGATGTAAATTACATAACTCAGCAAATTTTTCTTGAGATAATCCTAATTTTGTACGGTAATATTTTACATTTGTACCAAATATCATTATTATATTCATAAACATATATTCCTTTTCATAATTATAGTTTTTTGAATACTTTAAGTCTACAGACTATAGTATTCAAAAAATTTTATATTGTAACAAAAAATAAATAAAAACTTTATTGGTTTTTAAAGCTTGAAATTGTGATAATTTTTTTATATAATATGCTTCGTGTGTTTTTTATAAAAAAAGTTTTTGCACATATTTTTGTTAGGAGGAAATATTTATGGCTTCAGTTATTATTGTCGGTACACAATGGGGTGACGAAGGCAAAGGAAAGATTGTTGATTATCTTGCTAATAAGGCTCAGTATGTAGTTCGTTCTCAAGGTGGAAGTAATGCAGGACACACCGTTGTTGTTGATAATGTAAAATATAAATTAAGGCTGCTTCCTTCTGGAATACTTCATAAAGACAAAGTATGCATTATAGGTAATGGCGTTGTAATAGAGCCTAAAGTATTTTTAGGTGAGATTGACGGTCTTATAGAGAAAAAAGTTAATATGTCTAATTTGAAAATATCTAATAGAGCTCATGTTCTTATGCCTTATCATAAAATATTAGATGAACTTCAAGAAGAGGATTTAGGTGAAAACAAGCTCGGTACTACTAAAAACGGAATAGGTCCTTGTTATATGGATAAAGCAAGCCGTTTGGGTATAAGAATAGTTGATCTAATGAATAAAGAAGTATTTGCTAAAAAATTAAAGTTTAATGTTGAACTTAAAAATAAACTTCTTAAAAAGCTTTATAATCATGAAGGAATTAATTACGAAGAGTTATTAAAAGAATATTTAGAATATGCTGAGAGATTAAGACCTTATGTTGCTGACACTACTACAATATTAAATAAAGCAATAAAAGAGAAGAAGAACATATTATTTGAAGGTGCTCAGGCTACAATGCTTGATTTAGACCATGGAACTTACCCATTTGTAACATCATCATACCCAGCTGCGGGAGGTGCATGTACTGGTTCTGGTGTTGGACCTAGAAAGATAGATAATGTTGTAGGTGTTGTTAAGGCTTATTCTACAAGAGTTGGAGAGGGACCTTTTCCTTCAGAGCTTTTTGACGATGTTGGTCAGTTTATAAGAGACAAGGGCGGCGAATACGGCACTGTTACAGGAAGACCGAGAAGATGCGGCTGGCTTGATGCTTGTGTTATAAAATATGCTTCATACATCAATGGACTTGATTCTGTAGCTATTACTAGACTTGATATATTAGATGATTTGGATAAGTTAAAAATATGCGTTGCCTACAAATATAACGGCGAAATATTAGAAGATTATCCAGCCGACTTGGATATACTTTCAAAAGTTGAACCTGTATACGAAGAGTTTGATGGCTGGAAAACAAGCACTACAAACATTAGAGAATATGATAAGCTTCCAGAAAATGCTAAAAAATACTTAAAAAGATTAAGCGAAGTAATTGACACAGAAATATCTATAGTGTCAGTTGGAGCTGGAAGAGATGAAACTATCATAATTAAAGATATTTTTTAAAATATATTTTTTAATTGAATATTAACTTTTACAGTGTTTTTGACTTTTAGCTTCTATTTTGCTATAATATATTTATGAATGATTTTAATATCACTGTAGATACATTAAACAAAAAGAATGATTGTTTTGTAAGGTATCTTTTTTCAAATCTTGGAAACGAGAAAATAGTATTAAACTTCGTTAATGCTGTGATGGATAATTTGAACTTCAAGACTTTTGAAACTTTAGAGATACTAAATCCATTTAATTTACAAAAATATCTTAATTCAAAAGAAAGCGTAGTGGATATAAAATGCACAGCCGACACGGGCGAAGTTGTTATAATAGAGATACAATTACAAGGCAATGAAACTTTTATTAAAAGAACGTTATTTTATTGGGCAAGTAATTATAGTTTGAACCTAAATAAAGGAGATGATTATAATAAACTTCTCCCTGTTATAAGCATAAATATTTTAGACTTTGTTTTATTTGACGGCATAGAAGACTGTTATAGCTGTTATATATTAAAAGAATTGAAGCATAATAAAATACTTACAGACCATTGTCAATTTCATTTTTTGGAGTTGCCGAAATTTAATCATGATAAGCAACTAAACAAAGACTTAAATAGTTGGTACAAATTTTTTATTGGAGGCGAGAGAATGTCAAACCTAATAAAAGAAAACACAATATTTGATGAAGTAGATAAGAAATGTAAATCATTTATATCAGAGAATCCGCTACTTGATGTATATAAGATAAAGGAAGCAGAAGAATATTTTCAAAGAGAAACACTCCATAGAGAATTGGAGAAAGGTATAGAGAAAGGAATAGAAAAAGGTAGAGAAGAAGGTAAAAAATATAGCACATTGATAATAGCTAAATCTATGAAAGAAGACGGAGCAGATTTTCAGTTAATATCGAAATACACAGGCTTGAGTGTAGAAGAGATAGAGCGCCTTTAATTTTATCAAAAATATTTTTTTAGTTTTTTATTTGCAGGGCTTTGCCCCGCACCCCAGTTCTTTTGTTGGCACAAAGAACCAAAAAGACTGCATTTAATAAAATCTAGCTTTTTATGCATAGATTAAAATATAGATATTTTTTAGTTTTATATATTTCAAAGATATAAAGTTATAAACACTTGCACTTTCGCTAAACATAGATAAAGGGTTTAATTTGCACTTTTTGCAACTTTTTGCGGCGGGAAAAAGTTGAATAAAAAACTTATTATAGATAGTGATAATTTTTAAGTTTATTAAGAAGTATATTTAGAGGAATAAAAACGGCAATAAACAAGGGAGGCAATCAAGCCCCCCTTGTTTTTTAAATGTTTAGTACTCTATTATAGAGCAGGTAAATACCAAGTAATACCAGTAGTAGTTTCAAAATATACTGGGCTTAAACCAGCACTAACAGAGCCGCCTTGATATTCTTTAGCAATATTACCGTTTACATCCATCTCAAAATACCATTCCAAATCTTTAACAGGAGTAACATAAATCTCTGCATAAGCTCCCCAAGTTAATGCATGAGTCATTACTTCTTCACCACCTGCAGTAGCTTTCTGTTTATAACCATATAGAGTATAACCTAAAGAAGGCTCAAACCAGAAACTAACAATATCGCTATTAGCATATAATGCTAAAACAGGTTTGATTGCAAACTCATATGGGCTTACATCATATGTATCAGATTGTTTTGCATTATCTGCTATACCTGTTATATTAGCTTCAGCTTTATATTCTCTAATAGCACTACCTTTTAAAGCTGTGTGATATTCTACTCTAACATATGGATTAACACCAACATCTCCTACTTGAGTATTTAAGAAATAGAATCTAGCTTGTAAACCAAAAGCTTCAGAAACTGTTTTTCCTCCAGTTGCAGTATTTTCATGTGTATTATTTCTGTAATAAGCATATAATCTTATAGCGTTGAAAGCATCTATTCCTGTATAATATCTTAATTGAATATTATCGAAAGCTACACCTGTATATTTAGTATTAGCTATATATTTATCACTTACAGCTACCTGTATAGGAGCAGATATTCTTAAATTGTTATTTAAAGCATTAATCATTAATACTGGAGTGTGAACTTGTAAGTTTTTATCAATATAAGTAAAGTTATAACCAACACCAACACCTATCATCTCAGAAGTATAGCCTATACCAGCAGAAAGTGTAGGCATGAAAGCTGTAGTAGTAGTACCATTAGTCTTAGCTGAATTAATAATATTATTTAAATATCCTGTGTTAGCTCTAAGACCAAATGTACCTTTGATTGTGCCGTTACCAAGAACAAAACCTAATTGGTCCATTCTTGCTCTAAATTGATTACCATGTACAAGGAAGTCAATCCAAGAATCACCTTTACCGTACATACCAAACACTGATGCACTAGCCACGGTTAATACAACCATAGCAGTTAATAAAACCTTTTTCATCTTTTTTTCTCCTAAATTTTTTTATAGTTATACCCATTAGGGCATTAACTTCTAAAAACAAATGAGAATGCTCCCTCTCTACAAGAAGCACCTACTCATAGCTTTAACTATACGAATTTTTAGAAAAATGTCAATATGATTTTTGATAAATTTAGGACAAAACTCTTAATTTGTCTATAAAAAACAACAAAAAATGTATTTTGTAAAATATTTTTTTAAAATTTCACAAATTAACATAATACATAACAAACTTAAAACATAAAAAATTATAAAAAAATAAGGGGCTTTTAAACCCCTCATTTTATTTTACAATAATTATTTTTTAAGCAATAGCCTTTTTCTTTCTCGTTAATATTTGTAATATGATAAGAACAGCTATCAACCCTATTCCTATTATATCACTGTAAAACTCAGGATATATACATAAAAGACCAGCCACTATAAATAAAAATCTCTCAAATACATTACATTTTTTAAATACATATCCCTCAAGTCCAGCAGATACACCAAACATACCAATAAGCGAAGTAATAAGTATAGGTATCACCTCAACAAAAGTAGTATTAATCATAAGTATTTGCGGATTAAATATAAACATATAAGGTATAATAAAAGCCCCTATAGAAAGCTTCGTAGCCTCAAACCCCGTTTTAAGCGGATCCGACTTAGCAATAGCAGCCCCAGCCATAGCAGCCAAAGCAACAGGAGGCGTAACATCGGCTATGATACCAAAATAAAATACAAACATGTGAGCCGCCAAAGGTTCAAATCCAAGCCCTATTATAGCACCAGCTGCAATAGTAGAAGTAATTAAATAATTCGCAGTTGTAGGTACACCCATACCCAGTATAATAGAACTAATCATAGTAAGCATAAGAAGAAATATAGCTATACCCCCAGATATAGATATAAGACCCGCACCAATTTTTAAGCCCAAACCTGTTAATGTAATAACACCTATTATAATGCCCGCCATAGCACAAGCAACAGCAACACTTATAATGTTTCTTGCCCCATTAACAAATACATCTATCAAGTCATTAAAAGTAAAACTTCTCTCTCTCTTAAGAATTATATCAACTATAGAGTTAATAATAGCAACTAACCCAGCAGCAATTATTCCCATAAGCCCAGCATATATAGCAGTTTTACCAAGCACAAAGAAGTATATTATAGTAGCAAGCGGAATAACCAAATAACCCTTCTTCATTAAAAGCTCGCCAATCTTTGGAAGAGAATCCTTTGATAAACCTTTAAGCCCAGTTTTTTTAGCCTCCAAATGCACCATTATAAATATACCAGTAAAATAAAGTATAGCAGGTATAATAGCAGCCTTAGCAACCTCTTTATAAGGTATACCCAAACTCTCAGCCATTAAAAAAGAAGCCGCACCCATTATAGGAGGCATAAGCTGCCCGCCCGTAGAAGCAGAAGCCTCAACAGCCCCCGCAAACTCTGGCCTATATCCCAACGACTTCATCATAGGTATAGTAAAACTTCCAGTACCCACAGTATTAGAAACAGAACTTCCAGAAACAGTACCAAACATAGCACTAGTAAGTACAGCAACCTTTGCAGGACCTCCGTCATAACTTCCTGCTATAGCATTACATATGTCTATAAAAAACTGCCCTATTCCTGTCTTATCAAGTAAAGCACCAAAAAATATAAACAAAAATATAAATGTAGCAGAAGCCCCAATAGGAGTACCCATTATACCTTCAGTGTTATAATATAAATGTGAAACAAGTCTTTGTATAGAATATCCTCTATGATTTAAAAATCCGGGTGCATATGCTCCAAATAAAGCATAAACTATAAAAACTAATGATATTATAAGTATAGGGGTACCCACTATTCTTCTGCAAGCTTCAAACAAAATTAATATACCTATTATACCTATAATAATATCAGTAGTATTATATATACCTGCCCTTCTTACCAAGCTGTCAAAATTAATAGTAATATACAGCCAAGAACAAGCCCCAACTATTGCAATTATCACATCATACCAAGGAAGTTTATCTTTAGGCATATCCTTCTTCATAGGAAAAAGTAAATATGCAAGTGCCATAACAAAAGCTAAATGTGTAGCCCTCACCACCTGAGCAGTTATCTTACCAGACAAAATAGAATAAAGCTGAAACAAACAAAAAGCCACAGATATAATTATAATTAAATACTTTTTCCAATCTTTAAATCTTCTGTATCTCGATTCGCTGTCATATTTGCTCATATAATCATCTAACTCTTCTGCCGTTACATGTATAATATCATGATTATTATGTTTCATTTACGCCTCCTTATCATATTTTTTATTAAATCAATCAAACCTACTTTTATGTATTTTATCTTTATATTAGTCTGAGGTTTAAACAAACTTTTAAGCATTATTTCTTTGTCATCTATAGTTATGCTATGCTCAGCAATAATGCCTACAAATAAATAAAAATCTTTAATGATTCTATTTATATTATTTATTTCTATATTATCATCTCTAATAATAATATTTTCATTATTTTCAGGTTCAGCTATACCAGCACCGTAAGAAACGAAAGTTGTTTTATTTAATACTATATTATAATCTTCATCTATAATATAATAATCTCTCACCCTTCCCTTATTAACCGAATGCGTGTATGAAATTACAAATTCTTTTTTTTCTAAATGATATATATATTTATTATTATTATCTTTTACGCTTTCTAATACTAATCTAGGAAATATAGGAATAATAAAAATAGTAATAAAAAGCAGTAAAGATAATAATACTATAATAATTTTCTTCATATAAAATAATATTAGTAATTATATATTATTTTACTTGATATCCTAATTCTTGATAATATTTTAAAGCACCGGGATGGAAAGGTATAGATATTCCTTCATAAGCTTGAGCAACATTTAATTCCTCACCTTTAGCATGAGCTGTTATTAAATCTTCTTGTTTGTCAAATAAAGTTTTTAACATACTATAAACAACGTCTTCAGGTATATTGTTATTAACAGCTATTGTAGCTTTTACAGCAACAGCTCTAGTATCAGTAGTAACACCTTTATAAGTATTAGCAGGTATATACACTTCTGTATAATAATTATATTTCTTCATTATATTAGCAATCTCAACTTCATCTAAACCAATCATTACTATATCAGTAGATAATGATAATTCTTGTAAAGCAGCATTAGGAATTCCTGCAACTATAAAACAAGCATCTAATGTACCATTTTGCAAACCATCGCTAGATTCTTTAAAAGAAAGACTTGATTTTTGTATATCATCAAAAGTTAAACCATAAGCTTCTAATATTTGTTTAGCATTAAATTCAACACCGCTTCCAGCATCACCAACAGATACTCTCTTACCTTTCATACTTGCTATATTAGTAATTCCGCTTGATTTAGTAGCAGCTATTTGAACGATTTCAGGGTATAATGTAAGCATTGCAGAAAAATTAGTTAAAACCTCTCCAGCAAAAATATCACTTCCATTATAAGCATAATACATAACATCGTTTTGAACCAAAGCTAAATCTGCTTCATGCATATCTAAAAGTCTTAAATTTTCAGCAGAAGCACCAGTAGACTGAGCAGTAACATTCATAGCCTCTATATTGCTGTTCCATATATTAGCGATAGCTCCTCCAAATGAATAATATGTGCCGCTAGTTCCTCCTGTAGCAAAGATGTAATTCTTATTATTACTCTTGCTGCAGCTAATTAATAATAATAAACTAAACATAATAATAATATTTTTTTTCATAACAATTCCCCTTAACATAAGTTATTTGACTATAATATAATTTATTGCCAAAAAGTCAATATTACTATTCATAATAATAAAGTATTTTTATATAAATTTTAAATACAATAATTCACATATTAAAATATATTGTTAGTACAATAAAACTTTATTTAATATTATTATAATACATATAAAGCCTTTTAATAAAAAAATTTTTTGTTAAAAAATTAAAAAAAAATACAAAATAAATTTGACTTTATTTTTCAATATACCTATACTATGTACATATAAAAATAAAAATGGGAGATTATTCATGAAAAAAATACTAATAGTTGGCGGAGTAGCTGGCGGAGCTTCTGCAGCTGCTAGACTTAGAAGATTAAACGAAGAGGATAAAATCATATTATTTGAAAAGGGTCCTCATGTTTCCTTTTCCAACTGTTCTCTTCCTTATTATGTCGGAGGCCTCATACCAAATGAGGAAACTTTGCTTTTAATGTCTCCCGAAAAGTTTTTGAAGCAGTTTAATGTAGATGCTAGAATTAATAGCGAGGTTATAGCAATAGACAGAGAGAAAAAAGAAGTTACAGTGGTAAGCGAGGGAAAAGAATATAAAGAAAGCTACGATAAACTGATATTATCTATGGGTGCTAAGCCTATAGTTCCTCCGATTAAAGGAATTGAAAAAGTTAACGTTTTCACTGTGAGAAATGTTGTTGATATAGCTAAGATACATTCTTTCTTAGGCGGCAAGAAAAATGCTAAGGTTGCTGTTATAGGCGGCGGTTTTATTGGTATAGAAATGGCTGAAAACATTAAAGAAGCTGGTCATGATGTAACTATTATAGAAGCTTTACCTCAAATTATGAAGCCTTTCGATTATGATATGGTTCAGCTTCTTCATAAAGAAATTATTGATAATGGTGTTAATCTAATAGTAGAAGATAAGGTTGATAGTTTTGAAGAGAATACTGTTGTACTTGCTTCCGGCAAAAAAATAGAGGCTGATGCTGTTGTACTTGCTATAGGTGTTGCTCCTGAAACTGATATTGCTGTTAAGGCTGGTATTGAACTTGGTAAAACTAAATCTATTAAAGTTGATGCTAATTATAGAACTAATGATAAAGATATTTATGCTATAGGGGACGTTATAGAGATTTACGGAGCTTTATGTAAAGATTATTATAGACTTGCTTTAGCTGGTCCTGCTCAAAAACAAGCTCGTGCTGTAGCTGACCATATAAATGGAAGAACTGTTGACAACAGAGGATATATCGGCTCTTCTGTAATTAAAGTATTTGGTCTCAATGGTGCTTCTACTGGTCTTTCTGAAGGCTATATTAAAGCTATGAATCTAAACATTAATTATGACACTGTAGACATTATACCTTTTGATAGTGTTTCTATTATGCCTAGTGCTAGACTTTTACATTTCAAGTTAATATACGAAGTTCCTAGCGGTAAAGTATTGGGTGCTCAGGCTATTGGTAGAGGAAATGTTGATAAGAGAATAGATGTTATTGCTACATTAATAAAATTTGGTGGTACTATTTACGACTTGAAAGATTTAGAATTATGTTATGCTCCTTCTTTTGGTACTGCTAAAGACGTTGTTAACTTCGCTGGTTATGTTGCTTCTAACCTTATGAATGGTGATTTCAAACAAGTACATTATAGTGATGTAAGAAATATTTTAGAAAAAGACCCTGAGGCTTATTTCTTGGATGTAAGACTTAAAGAAGATTTTGATGCTGGTCATTTAGAAAAAGCTGTTAATATACCTCTTGGTGCTTTAAGAAGTAGATTTGATGAAGTACCTAAAGACAGAACTGTTTATATTACATGTAAAACCGGATTAACTAGCTATACTGCTTGTAGAATATTAATGAATTTAGGATTCACCAATGTAGTTAATGTTTCTGGTGGATTCATAGGTTTATCACAGTATGAATACTACAATGATAAATTCTATAACAGAAAACCGATACTAACTAAATATTTTGCATAACTTCTTATATTGTTGTATATGGGAGGCTGTTCTAGCCTCTCATTTTTTTGCATATCCAAACATTTATTGTTACTATATATAATAATATTCTTATTTTTACATAAATAAAAATATTTTTTATGTAGTTTACGGTAACATTTTTAAAAAATATTATGTATTTTTATGTAATAAATTTGACCTTTTAAATATAAATGATATCTTTAAATATAAAAGGTCTTATAAAAAAGAGTACATATACAACAATAAGTTCCAATATATAAAAAACAACAATATTAAGAGGTTTATGCAAAAATGAAAAAAATAATAATATTTATTTTAATTGCAGCTTTAATGCTTTTCTCATGTAAAAACAATTCAACAAATGTAGACACTTCATCAGATAATAATGGAAGCAACACAGGCGAAAATAATAACAACAATAATAATGGAAATAATGGTGAAGATAATAATAATGGTTCTACTGTAACTCAAGAAGAACTTGACAAATATGCAATAGATATAGATTCTGCAACAACAGAAAAAGTAAAAGAAGCTTTAAATCAATACTATCAAGATAAAGGCGAATACAAACTAATTCTTAAAGGTACTTCTACAAAAACTTACAATGGTAGAAAAAATGGGGATACTATTGCTGGAATGGTGCAAAATACTAGAATTAAAAATGTAATAGTATCTGCAGAAAATGTAATATTTGAAAATAATAAAATTCCAGATTATTTATTTGGAGGAGAACAAAACTATAATACAAGCATAGTAAAAATAACTATACCAGATACTATAACTGAAATAGGAAAAGATGCATTTAATTGCCATATATTAACAAATCTAAATATACCTAAAAATTTAGTTACAGTTGGAAGTAATGCTATTTATGGAATACAAATGAAAAAATTAGAATTGCCTGAAAAATTATCATATATAGATGATAAAGGTTTTTATGCATCTCAAGAAATTGAAGAAATATATATACCAGATTCAGTAACTCATATGGGAGTAAGTGCATTCGGATCTTGTACAAAATTAAAAAAAATACATATTCCAAACAATTTAGAGGTTTTAAGCGACTCTGTATTTGAAAATGGATATTCATTAGAAAGTGTAATTATACCTGTTTCTATTAAAGAAATAAAAAATTATGCATTTTATTATTCAAGAGCTTTAACAACTGTAACATTTTTATCATCTACTCCTCCAACTCTTGGAAGGGGAGTTTTCTCAGGAACTAAATTAACAACTATTTATGTACCAAAAGGCAGTAAAGCAGAATACGAAAAACTAATATCTTATAATCTTATACCAAATACTGCTACAGTAATAGAAAAGTAGAATTAATTACCATTTAATAATGAAGAAAGAAATCATATTCTTTTTTCATTATTAATTTTTTAAGTTATAATTTTTTAAAGAGAAAAATATATCTTTCCAGTTTCTATATTCGCTTTCACAACAGAAATCTTAACCCTATCCCCAAGCTCATACATCTTAACTTTATCAATATAGATACTTTGCATATCCTCATAAAATCTATAATTCGCACCAACATAAGTAGATTCAATAAAGCCTTCTATATCAAGCCCCTCTATCTCAACTGTAATACCGTTTCTTGAAAGCAAACTAATAAAGCCGTAATATTCATCTCCAAGCCTATCTTTCATATACCTTGCCGCTTTTATTTGTCTTAAATTCCTCTCTGCCTTTTTTGATGTTCTGTCAAGCAAAGTACATTCATCTGCTACAATCTTGTATTTGTTATCATCATTAATATATGTTTTTTTGTCTATAATATAATCTTTTACTATTCTATGTATTGTTAAATCAACATACCTCCTTATAGGCGAAGTAAAGTAAGTGTAATAATCAAAACCCAAACCAAAATGACTTTTATTAACAACACTATATGATGATGGCGTCATAGAACGCATTAAAACACCTGTAAGAAGTTTCTCTTCTGCCTTCCCTTTTATCTTTTCTAAAAAGTCAATTAAATCATAATTATCTTCATCTAACTTTTTTAATTCATAGCCTTTATTATGTGCTAATATTTTAAAATTATTAAATCTATAATTATCAGGTGCACCATGATAGCGATATATTACTCCTTCATAATCTTTTAACTTCTTTGCTATTTCACTATTAGCCAAAAGCATTAAAGATTCTATTATAAGCATAGACTCCTTTTTCTCTTCAGCATAAAACTCTATAGGAATACCATTCTCATCTAATACTATATTAATATCATCATTCTCAAACTCTACACCCTTGCTTCTTTTTTTATGCAATATATTTTTTAATTCCAAAGCATTGTTGATAAGCTCTATAAGCCAATCTTCATCATTAGCTTTTTTATTTATAATATCTTCTACGTAATTGTAAGATAATTTTCTATCTGAGTTTATAATGCTTTTAACAACATCGCTTTCTAAAATATTTCCATCTTTATCTATAACACAAATTAAACTCAAAGTAAATCTATCAACTTTTTCATTGAGTGAAATTATTCCATTTGAAAGAATCTCTGGAAACATGTTATATACTTTATCTATTAAGTAAGTAGAGTTTCCTCTTTTTTTTGCTTCTATGTCAAGAGGAGAATCAGCCTCTATAAAATGGCTAACATCAGAAATGTGAACATATATTTTATAATTATCATCTACCCTTTCTATACTAAAAGCATCATCTAAGTCTTTTGAATGCTCTGAGTCTATTGTAACAGTTTTTAAACTCCTCAAATCAACCCTATCAGCAATATTATTAAAATCAGCATTGTTATTAATATTTTCTGCTAGCTTTAATAAATCATCAGAAAAGTTTAATTTAATATTATAAGCATCTGCTATTATCTCTGAATCTAATTTAGCATTATCTATATTAATATTTATTTTTTTAGCATGAACAGGAGTTTTTACAGCTTCTTTGTTGGCACTATTTGGGTTTATAAATAAATGCCCAGCTTTAGTTACCCTAAGTAAGTTGCTATCAGTTTTTTGTATATATCCGTCGCTGATTGCTTTTCTTATTAAATTAGTAAGAGAAGTTTTTTCTAATGGAGTTTTGGCATTAAATTTTATAAATACATTATAGTCCATTTGGTTTTTAGACAATTTTGCTATAAGTTCTTCTATGGTTTTCATAAATACTCTCTAAAAAATAATAATAAATTATACTAAAGTGATTGCATTTTGTCAATTTTCAGTTTTTGAAATTATAATTTACTAATAATAAGTTTATAAAAACGAGCTAATGAATATTTATAGCATTTTATTTTTAGTTATGATTTATTTTTATTTGCACTTTTTGCAACTTTTTGCGGCGGGAAAAAGTTGAATAAAACAAAAACTTGCATGACAAAATATAGCTGTTTAACTATACTAAAAAATTTAAGTTTTTATTTGTGGGGACTAGCCCCCACACCCCCACTTCTTTTATTGGTATAAAAGAAGCAAAAGAACTGCATTTTCATAAAGTATAGACATAAACATATAGTGTCATTATATATATTTTTTTAGATATAAAATTTGAATACTTGCACTTTCGCGAAGCGTGCCCGAAGGGCGAAAACTTTGACGAAGTCTGCACAGCGACTGTAGGAAGTGCCTGTGGTGCGAAGGCGGGAAAAAGAACAATAATTTTTTACTTAAAATTTTTCAACATAGACTAAGAATTTCGTATTTAAATTTATTATTTGTAGTGATTTTATATACTATTCGTTTGTAACTAGCTTCTCTTCGCTGCCGTTTACAGCACCGTCTTTATCAACCTTCACTGTAAATATCTTAGATACGCCCTTCTCTTCCGCTGTAATTCCATAATAAGCATCGGCTATAGTAGCAGATACCTCATCATGCGTGATAATTAAGAATTGAGTTTTATCAGATAAACCCTTAACCATATTCTTGTATCTTATAATGTTCGCTCCGTCTAAAGCAGCATCCACCTCATCAAGTATACAAAATGGACTAGGTCTATACAAAAATATAGCAAATACCAAAGCAAGCCCTGTCATAGTAAGCTCACCTCCAGAATATGACACTATGTTTTCCATTTTCTTGCCCGGCGGCTGTGCAAATATATCAATAGGACTGTTTAATAAATCTTCTTCGTTTTGTATTTTTAAGCCTGCATTACCGCCGCCAAATAATATCTTAAATGTCTCAGAGAATTTTTTGTTTATTTCATTAAATGTTTTAAGAAAATCTTCCCCTGCCTTTTTGTTGGCATCGGCTATTATTTTTAATATCTCTTCTTTTGATTTCTCCAAATCCTCTTTTTGTTTGCTTAAAAACTCGAATCTATTTTTTGCCTCTTGATATTCATCGAGTGCCATCTCATTAATATGACCTAAATTCTTAATCTTGTCATTAATAGTGTTCAGCTTGTTTCTAAAAACTTCTTCATCAATTAAGCCTTCAGTAACAGCCTCATATTCTTTCAAATTAATGGCATTAGTTTCATAGAAATTATTATATATATCATTTATCTTGTCTTTTGTCTGATTAATTCTCTCGCTTATTCTTGTAATATTCTCGTTTGTTTCGTTTAACTTTTTTATATGCTTAGAATGATTAACGTCAAAGTTAGATAAAGCAGATTCAGCTTTTTTTATTTCGCTTGCCTTTAATCTTGCCTCACTCTCCATTTTTGTTTTTTTCTTTTCTAATTCTTTAAAATTATTTATATTATCTTTAAGCTCTTTATCTAATAATTTATAATCTTCTTCTTGTTTTTGTATCTTATCATTTAATGTTGCAAACTCTTCTTCTACAATGGCTATGCTTTTTATTATCATATCCTTTCTATCTTCAGAAGCTTTCTTATTGGTTTCATATTTTGCTTTTGCTATTGTGAGTGTAGTAAGGTTAGAATTTGACAAATTAATATTTTCGGTTGCTTTTTTTATTTCATTGTTGAGCTCTTCTATTCTTTCAATATTGCTTTGAATAGAAGATTCCAAAGAAGCTATCTCTTTATCTATAGCCTCTTTTTGCATATAAGTACCCTCTTTATCAAACAATAAATCAACAAACGGGTCTTTTATTTTAGTGTATTCCTTAAAAATATCTTGTAAAAGCAAAGCATCTCTTTTTTCTGTATCAAGCATCTCTTTTAAGTTTCTTACAAATGATGATAAAGAATTAAAACTAAGTTCATTGAGATTATCCAAAACCCCATCTTCTTCAAACTCTTTTATGGTGTTCATTTTGGTGTTGATAGAACCAAGTAAGTTATTAAAACCTATATCAATATCAGCCTCATGCTTTCCTATATTCTGATAAAAACTATTACCCATTATATCTTTTTTCTTTTCATCAATCTCGGTAATTATTTTATTTATCACTTCAAGCTGTCTTTCTCTGGCATCGGCTATTTTTAAAGTATTGCTTTGATTGTTTTGTGTGAGTATTGCTATTTCATCGTTGCAGCTGGCTATTTTATTTTGCTCGCTTGCAATGTTGCTCTCTTCTACCTCTTGCTCTTTTAATGCTAATTCTATATTTTCTAATATGTTTTTTATGTCTTTATCTAATTCTAATATTTGATTTTTATCTTCTTCTATTCTTTTAGCCAAAGTATTTTTTCTGTTTATAGTCTCTTCTTTTTCTTTAAACTTATTTTCTAATTGTATTTTTAACTGACTAGACATTTTATCTATATGGCTAAGCTCTGTTACTATTAATGACACCTGCTTATCAAGCTCTATAGATAAAGTTCTTGTCTCTTCAAATTTTAATAATTCCTGTTGTTTTTGATTATCCAAGTCTTCTAGGTTCTTTTCAAGTTCCTGCTTTTTATTATTAAGCTCTTCAAGATTTTTATTATAATCCTCTAAAGTGATTTTTGCCTTTTTAATCTGATTAACATTTATGCTTATGCTTATCTTTTTCTTATCATCTATAAGCGAATAATATTTTTCTGTGCGTGCCGCTTGGTCTTTTAATGACTTATAATTTTTCTCAGCATTCTTTATATCTATCTTAACATTATCAAGGTTTCTCTCAGAATCTTCAAGTTTTTTTGTAGCCTCTCTTCTTCTCTCAAGATATTTACTGATACCCGCAGCATTTTCTATTATAGTTCTTCTCTCTTCAGGCTTTTGTTTGGCAATCTCTGAAACTGTTCCTTGTTTAATTACAGAATAGGCATTTTTACCTAATCCTGTATCAAGAAACATATCCACTATATCTTTAAGTCTCACCTGCTCATCATTAATATAATATTCTGATAAACCCTTTCTATAATACTTCCTTGTAACTATTATCTCATCTTTATCATATTTTTTTATCCATCTTGAAGTATTATCTAAAGTTAAAGCTACTTGAGCCAAAGAAGACGGCTTTCTAGTGTCTGTACCATGAAATATAACACTCTCAAGACCTTTAGAACTGTCTATTCTTAATCTGCTAGCAGACTGCTCACCCATTACCCACAAAAAGGCCTCTACTATATTACTCTTTCCTATACCATTAGGTCCAAGCACTACAGTAACACCTTCATTAAACTCTATATTAGTTTCTATGGCAAATGATTTGAATCCGTGCAAATTAAGATTCTTTATATACATCTTCTTTCCTGTCTCTATTACTAATTATTTACAACTTTGCAATAATTATCGTCATCTACAATAATTAATTACAGTATAAATATTAAAACATTATACAATCGTATTAAAAAAAAGCAATGAATTTATAATTATAATAATCTTTACTGTTCTTGTAATTTTTTTCTAGATACTATAATGCCATAACCTGTAATTTGTAATTCTATGTTATCATTAAGCACAATAGTAAAAA
This sequence comes from Brachyspira sp. SAP_772, assembly GCF_009755885.1. NCBI lineage: Bacteria > Pseudomonadati > Spirochaetota > Spirochaetia > Brachyspirales > Brachyspiraceae > Brachyspira > Brachyspira sp. SAP_772. The sequence continues at coordinate 346,426 of NZ_VYIX01000003.1, forward strand.
ACTTATCTTCTCTAGTTACAGAAGTTATTTTTGAAAAAGGATACTCATTATCTATTACTTTAACCATGCTTCTATGTATACAGCTTCTTGGTATACCATTTGGGTTATTTTCTAAATTGTCTATTTTAATGCTTTTCCAAAGTCCGCTTTGATAAAATATAATATTAAACCCCAATTTAGTATTAACTTCATACCCACCGCCATTTTGATACAGACTAACAGTATCTACACTATCACCCTCTAAATTAAGATTAATAAAATTTTTAGCCTGAAGCGGTAAAGAAGCCTCTGTAATGTTTTGGCTGTATAGAAATGAATACAAGAGTATAAAAAATAATAAAACTTTCTTCATATTAATAAAAAAGCGAATATATGTTATTTTATATTATATTATATTATATTATATTATATTATATTATATTATATTATATATTCGTATTTTATCTATTTTAATTTAATATATATTATATAAAAATTAAGGCTACAGCAAAAAGCCATAGCCTCAATATGAACACACAACTTGAGAATTATCTTAAAAATTATTTCAAAGCGTTAATTTTTTTCATCATCTCTGACTTTTTAACATTAGCTCTATTACTATGAATAACAGATTTTCTAGCAGCTTTATCTAAAGCACTAGCATATTTGTTATATTCAGCTATAGAAGCATTTTTATCATTAGCATCTATAGATTTTAATACTTTCTTTTTCTGAGTATTTAAAAAGCTTTTAATTTTTCTGTTGTAAAGATTTCTAGTAGCGTTCTGTCTTAATCTTTTAGAAGCTGATCTTATATTAGGCATTCATTGTACTCCAGTGAAGTTAGTTAAAATAAAAATCGGAGTTAACGGGGCTCGAACCCGCGACCTCCTGCGTGACAGGCAGGCGCTCTAACCAAACTGAGCTACAACTCCAAAAACTTTTTAAGTGTATTCATTATACTACAATTATATTTTTTGTCAAGTGCAAAATTGCTTTTTTATAAACAATTTAAAAATATTTAAAATAAACTATTTTAAAAATAAATAATTACTAAGATTTTTTTGATTTTTTATACTTTTAACTATATAATAATCAAAAATACACTTTTATGAGGAGTTTATTAATGACTAAAGTTGTTCTAATAAGACATGGAGAAAGTGTTTGGAATAAAGAAAACCTTTTTACTGGTTGGGCTGATGTTACTTTATCAGAAAAAGGTATTGAAGAAGCTAAAGCTGGCGGAGTAGAACTTAAAAAAGCTGGTTTTACTTTTGACAAAGCTTATACTTCTACACTTACTCGTGCAATCAAAACTTTAAACTTAGTATTAGAAGAAATGGGACTTTTATGGATACCTGTAGAAAAATGTTGGCAACTTAATGAAAGACATTACGGTGCTTTACAGGGATTAAATAAATCTCAAACTGCTGAAAAATATGGTGAGGACCAAGTAAAAATATGGAGAAGAAGCTATGATACTCCGCCTCCTGCTTTAGAAAAATCTGATGAAAGATATCCCGGTAATGACCCTCGCTACAAAAACTTATCTGAAAAAGAACTTCCTTTAACTGAATGTTTAAAAGACACTGTTGCAAGAGTTGTTCCTTTCTGGGAAAATGTTATACTTCCAGATATTAAAGCTGGTAAAAAAATAATAATCGCTGCTCATGGTAACAGTTTAAGAGCATTAGTTAAATATTTAGACAATATTTCTGATGAAGACATTACAGAGCTTAATATACCTACTGGAATGCCTTTAGTTTATGAACTTGATGATAACTTCAAAGCTGTTAATAAACAATATTTAGGCGACCCTGAAGCTGTTAAAAAAGCTATGGAAGCTGTGGCGAATCAAGGCAAGAAAAAGTAATAAATATTAAAATTCATATATTTAAAGGAAGTCTTAAAAGGCTTCCTTTTTTTAATAAAAAAATTTTTTTCTATTAAAAAAATCATATATTTAAAATACAAAATATCTACTAAACAGATAAATAATTAATTTAATCTATTATTGATTTTTTGGTGTATAACATATAATATAAAATTAAAAAAATTGATAATAATTAATAATAAGGAAAATTAATGAAATACCCTGAATTTTTTACTCCGTTTGTATTTCCAGAGAACATACCAATATTAGGTGCTATTAGATGGTATGGGCTTATGTATATAGTAGGAATTGTAGTTTCTTGTTTGATACTTTCTCATTTACAAAAAAAAGGCTGGATTAAATTTAACAACTCAAAAGACGGCGGACCTTATGATATGGTTTTTTATGCCGCTATTGGTGCTATAGTTGGTGCTAGGGTTGGATACTTTTTACTTTATTCACCTTCATCTTTTTTAAGGCCTTGGGAAATATTAGGGTTTAACCTTGATAATGGAATCACTTTTTTAGGTTTTGCTGGAATGTCTTTTCATGGAGGACTTATAGGAATGATTATTGGAGGATATGTGTTTAGCAAAAAGTATAAATATGACTTTTTAACTATAGCAGACCATGCCACACTTCCTTCTAGTTTCGCCTTATTTTTTGGAAGAATAGGAAACTTTATGAATGCAGAGCTTTATGGAAGAGTTACTAACTCATCTCTTGGAATGATATTTCCAAATTATGATGCTGTTGGAGGATACGAAAAATGGAAGGAATTGATACCTGCAATTAGACCGTATACAGAATTAAGATACCCTTCACAATTATATGAAGCATTTCTTGAAGGTTTAGTACTTGCTTTGGTGTCTTATATAATCTTAGCACTAAGCCAAAAAAATAAGAATATAAGAAAAGGTACAAGGCTATTTGTGTGGATATTTTTATATGGACTTTTTAGAGCTATAATAGAGCAGTTTTTTAGGGATGTTACAGAATGGACTATAGGACCTATTACATCTGGGGCAATATATTCTATAATAATGATGATAGTATCTTTAATAATGCTTATATATATTTACACAAAAAAGCCAAATACAAAAACATTAAAACAAAAAAATAAATAATTAGAATATTAAATAAAGGTTTATTATGTCATTTTCTTTTGAAGTATTAAAAAACTCTAGTCAAACACATGCGAGACTTGGAAAAATAGAGGTTAATGGTGTTGTAATAGATACACCTGTTTTTATGCCTGTAGGAACTAAGGCCACTGTAAAAGCATTAACACCAGCTATGGTAGAGGAAACAGAAAGTAAAATTATACTTGCTAATACTTATCATTTAGTTTTAAGACCGGGTTTGGAGGTTATCAAAAAATTCGGCGGTGTGAAAAAGTTTATGAATTGGAAAGGGGCAATGCTTACAGATTCCGGCGGGTTTCAGGTATTTTCACTTGCTCAGCTAAGAAAAATTACCGATGAAGGAGTTGAGTTTAGGTCGCATATAGACGGCACAAAATATTTCTTTACACCAAGAAGCGTGATGGAGGCAGAGCATATTATAGGTGCTGATTTTATAATGAGTTTTGATGAATGCTGTAAGGCTGATGCTGATTATAATTATGCTAAAGCGGCAATGCTTAGAACTCATAAATGGGCTAGAGAATGTAAAGAATATCATGACAGCACTCCTAACAGTGAATATCAATATTTAGGCGGTATAATACAGGGCGGAATGTTTGATGATTTGAGAAAAGAAAGTGCTGAGACATTAGTTAATATGGATTTTCCTTTTTATTCTATTGGCGGGCTTTCTGTTGGTGAGACACCAGAGAAGATGCATGAGGTGCTTTCTAAAGTTATGCTATATACAAATAAACAAAAACCTCGTTATTTAATGGGGGTTAGTGAGCCTCGTGATATACTTAATGCTGTTATGGAAGGCATTGATATGTTTGATTGCGTGATGCCTACAAGAAATGCTAGAAATGGTGAAGCTTTTACTATGAATGGGGTTGTAAGGATTAGAAACTCAAAATATAGAATGGACGACACCATATTAGAAGAAGGATGCGACTGTTATACTTGCAAAAATTTCTCTAAGGCTTATCTTAATCATCTTGACAAATCGCATGAAATACTATTTTCTATACTTATGACAATACATAATATAAGATTTATGCAGAGATTTATGAAAGATTTAAGGTCTTCAATAGAAAGTGATAATTTTAGCGAATATAGAAACACTATGATGAAAAGATTTTACGAAAATTAATAATAATGATTTTTTAAAGAAGGAGGAAAATATTATATTATGGCAAAAGATTATAGTGAATATATAAAAAAATATAATGAAGAGATAAACAATAATCCTAATGATATAAACGCCCTCACTTCTTTAGCAAGAATATATGTAAAAGAAAATAAATTAAATGAGGCTGAAAAATATTATAATAAAATATTAGAAAACAACTCTGATAACACTGAAGCTTTGTATATTATAGGTTTTATTAATATGCAAAAAAATAATTATAAAAAAGCTATAGACAATTTTATTAAATTAATAGAGCTTGGCATAGATAATGCTTTTGTATATGAATATTTATCTATAATGGATAATAATAACAGAGAAACATTTTTAAATAAAGCAATAGAAAAACATAATAAAAACAAATTAAAGAGAAAAGATTATGAAAGAGTTTCATATATGGCTTATCAAAGCTATAAATGGAAAATGTATGACTTTGCTCTATATTATGCTGAACTTGCATATTCAATAAAACAAACTAATGATATTATAAATCTACTTGGATGCATATGTTTTTATAGAGGAGAATATGACAAAGCTCTTTCATATTTTCACGAACTTAATTTTAATTGCAACAAAACAAATATATATGCATTATGTAATATATCTTCTTGTTATAGAAAGAAAAATAGTAATAATATGGCTATAAAATATTTAGATAAAGCAAAAGCATTAGATGATAATAATAAATTAATATATTTTAACATAGGAACAATATACGATAAGCTTGGAAATAGAAAATCAGCTTTAGAAAATTTTAATAAAGCTATAGAAATTGATTCAAATTATACTGAAGCAATAGATGCCAAAAACTTAATATCTATATAATTTTTAATAAAAATTTAATAAAAAAATAAAAAATTCATATAATATCTATTGACATTTTTGTAAATAGTATTACAATATATAGTAAGAAAATCAAGTTAGGAGATAAAAATGAATAAGATGTATTTTTCTACTCTTCAATTATCAAAAACCTTTTCTCCTAAATTCCATCATCACCATCAATAATAATCATTTCTTTTATAAACAACTATAAATTTAAAAATATTATTTTTTTTATTACGTTTATATAGATTAATTTTAAAAAAACAATTATTTAATTTAGGAGGATAAAACTATGAAACGTATATTAATTCTATTTTCTATGATTATTTTTGCTATATCTTGTTCAAAAACAGAAACGCAAAATGCAGCTGCAACAGACAACTCTTTACAAAAAGTAAAAGACAGCGGTAAACTTATATTAGGTTTGGACGATACTTTTGCCCCTATGGGTTTTAGAGATGAGGCTGGAAATATAGTTGGTTTTGATATAGATTTAGCTCAGGAAGTTGCTAATCGCTTGGGAGTAAAATTAGAAGTTAAACCTATAGATTGGGCAAGCGGTATATTAAGCTTAAACAAGGGGGATGTTGATGTTTTATGGAATGGCTTTACAATTAATGAAACTAGAAAAGAGCAAGTTAATTTCTCTAAGCCATATCTTAACAACAGACTTATAGTAGTAAAAGCTTCTGACAGAACAGACATTAACAGCAAAGAAGATTTGAAAGGAAAAGTTTTAGGAGTACAGGTTGGAAGCAATCAAGAGGCATTAGAAGCTGATCCTATAAGCAAAGAAGCTAAAGAGGTTAGACCTTATGATGTTAATGTTAATGCATTTTTAGATTTACAAGCTAAGAGAATAGATGTTGTTGTAATAGATGAAATAGCAGCACGTTATTATATAGCTGAAAATAATGTTAATTTTGAAGTTGTAGAAAACAGCCCATTAACTGAAGAACTTTATGGCATAGGTTTTAGAAAAAATGATATAGAATTATTAAATGCTGTTGACAAAGCTTTAGATGATATGAGAGCTGATGGAAAAGCAGCAGAGATTTCTACTAAATGGTTTGGTAAAGACATAGTTGTAAAATAAACAAAAAATTAATGGGGGCAAATATAAAGCCTCCATTATAAATAAATAATAAAAAAATAAATAATTAAAACAAACAAATAAACAAACAAAAATAAAAAAAGGAGATTAAAAATGAATAACAGCAAATTCTTTTTCAAAGTTCAATTCTTAAACCAATATTCTCCTTACCATCATCATCATTAATAATTTCTTTTTATTATAAAACTTCAATTTTAAAACAACATTATATTTAATATTAATTAACTTAAAAAAGTTTATTTAAAAATTTAAAAAACAGGAGAAAATACTATGAAACGTTTAATAACTTTATTCTTTATATTTATTTTTGCAATTATTTTTACTATATCTTGCTCAACAAAAACAGATACACAGAATGCCGCAGAAACTTCAGCATCAACAGATAATTCTCTACAAAAAATAAAAGAGCGCGGAAAACTTGTATTAGGTTTAGACGACACTTTTGCCCCTATGGGTTTTAGAGATGAAGAGGGAAACATAGTTGGTTTTGATATAGACTTAGCTAAGGAGGTAGCTAACCGCCTCGGGGTGGAGTTGGTAGCTAAACCTATAGATTGGTCTAGCGTTGTATTGAGCTTAAAAAAAGGTGATGTTGATGTGGTATGGAATGGGTTTGCTATTAGTGAAAGCAGAAAAGAGCAAGTTAATTTCTCTAAACCATATCTTAATAACAGACTTATGATAGTTAAATATGCAGGAAGAGATGATATTAAAACTAAAGATGATTTAAAAGGAAAAGTATTAGGTGTTCAAACAGGAAGCAGCAATTATGAATCATTAGAAGCTGACCCTATAAGCAAAGAAACTAAAGAGATTAGACAGTATGATGTTTATGCTAATGCTTTTTTAGATTTAGAGGCTCAAAGAATTGATGCTGTAATAGTTGATGAAATAGTAGCTCGTTATTATATATCTAAAGAAAATGCTAATTTTGAGATATTAGAAGAATACCCTATTACATCTAAATATTTCGGAGTGGGAGTAAAAAAAGAAAATATGGCATTATTGAATGCTATTGATAAAACTTTAGATGAGATGAGAGCCGATGGAAAGGCTTCAGAAATAGCTACTAAATGGTTTGGTAAAGATGTATTTATAAAAGGATAATTAATTTAATAGGGATATAATAGTCAAATTAAAAATAAATAGGAGTTAAAAAATGAATAATAACTTTTACATGGTTGAATTATTAAAAGAATATCATCATTAGTTAATAATTTATAACATTTTTACACTATATATTATTAATTATAAAAAACTTTATTAAACAAATTTTATTAAACAAATTAAAAACAGGAGAAAAACAATGAAACGTATAATAACTTTATTCTTTATATTTATTTTTGCTATATCTTGCTCAACAAAAACAGATACACAAAATACAGGAGAAGCAGATAATTCTCTACAAAAAGTAAAAGAAGCAGGTAAATTAGTATTAGGTTTAGATGATGCCTTTGCACCTATGAGTTTTATAGATGAAAATGAAGAGATTGTTGGCTTTGATATTGATTTAGCTAAGGAGGTTACTAAGATTATGGGGGTAGAGTTAGAAACTAAGCCAGTAGATTGGGCTAGTTCTATATTGAGCTTAAAAAAAGGAGATATTGATGTAATATGGAGCGGATTTGCTGTTAATGAAAGCAGAAAAAAACAAGTTAATTTTTCTAAACCATATCTTTATAATAGACTTATGGTAGCAATATATGCAGGCAGAGATGATATTAAAAGCAAAGAGGATTTAAAGGGAAAAGTAGTAGGAGTACAAACAGGAAGCAGTAATTATGAAATATTATTAAATGACCCTATAAGCAAAGAACTTAAAGAGATTAGACAGTATGATACTTATGTTAATGCTTTTTTAGATTTAGAGGCTCAAAGAATAGATGCTGTAGTAGCAGGCGAGACAACAATTCGTTATTATATAGCTAAAGAAAATGCTAATTTTGAGTTATTAGAAGAGGAACCTCTTACATCTCAATATGTTAGCGTTGGTCTTAGAAAAGGAGATATGGAATTATTGAATGCTATTGATAGTGCTTTAGATACTATTAGAACAAATGGAAAAGCTTCAGAAATAGCTACTAAATGGTTCGGTCAAGATATAATTGTAAGAGTAGATTAATAAAAAATTAGAACAGAGGTTTTATACCTCTGTTCTAAAAAAATTAATTTATATAATAAAACGATATATCAATTATGGAAAAAAGTAAGAAGTATTCCTACTGTAATAGCACCAGAAATTATACCAGAAATATTAACAGCCATAGCATGAAGCAGCAAACAGTTAGAAGAGCTATTTTCCTGTCCATATATATGAGCACCCCAAGCAGGCACTGGGAAAGCACTAAGTCCAGCTGAACCTATTATAGGATTAACCTTTCCGCCTGTAAGTACATTGATAATCTTAGCAACTAAAACACCTATTATAGTATTTAATATTAATGATATAAAGCCAAATACAAATATTAATATAGTGCTTATAGATATAAAATTATCAGCAGAAGCAGATGAACCTATAGCTATACCAATAAGCATAGTAAGAATACCTGTTAAAGATTTTTGTATTGTAACTGAAAAATTCTTAATAATATCAGATTCTCTTAAAATACTTCCAAAAAGAAGTGCCGCTATAAGCGGGAATGAATTAGCTAAAAATATACCGCAAAGAGCCATAGCAATTACGGCAAATATAATCTTTTCTCCCCTTGAAACATGTCTTAAATATGACATAGATATAGTTCTTTCTTTTTTTGTAGTTAAAAACTTAGTAACGCCAATCTGCAATATAGGTAAAAGCTCCATATAAAGATATGATGCCATCACAATAGGAGCAAAATATCTAGCATCAGTTACTAAAGCAGTCATATACATAGCTAAAGAACCATCAGCAGCCCCTATAATAGAAGCAGCAGCAGCCACATCAGAGCCAATTAAATTGCTAATCATAAAAAATACAACAAATATACCAATCTGCGAACTAGCCCCTATAAAAAAGTTTTTAGGGTCAGCAAGAACTAGACCTAAATCTATCATAGTTCCAACAGCGAAAAATACAAGCACAGAATAAACCCCGCTACTAGCCCCATTATATATCATACCCAAAAAACCAGTTATAACATCTTCAGTTATTTTTGGCAAAGGCATATTAGCAGCTAGTATTGCAACGCCCATAGGCAAAAGAAGTAAAGGTTTCTTATTATAATATATAGACATATAAATTAAATAAGCACCTATCAATATCATTATTATCTGCGAAAAAGACGGCGGATAAAAACCTGCAAATAAATAGTTAAAATCCAACCCTAAAGAATTATTCATATTCACCTCTCGAAATTATATCACTTAATTTGCAATATCACTTGACCTTCTACAACAGATGAACCTTTTTCAACATGTATAGATATAACCTCTCCAGAAGCAGGAGCTGTAAGTTCATTTTCCATCTTCATAGCTTCTAATACAGCAACAACCTGACCCTCTGTTACCTTATCTCCTATAGCAACATTAAATGATAATATAGTGCCGGGCATAGTAGCTTTTACTGATATAGCATTCTCATCTATAGCAGCAGCTTTTGGAGCAGCAGGTGCTGGTGCTGTACTTGGTGCAGAAGCTTTTGTATTAGCTGCCTGATTATTTACAACATTATTAACAGCAGCAGATAAAACTTTATTTGAAGCAACAGATTCATTTCTTATCTCCTCAACAGATACATCATAACTTTTTCCATTAACAGTTACTTTATAATTTTTAATCATCATTTATCTCCTAAATTATTTTTTTATTTTCTCTTGTTTTATTTTATTTTATTCTGTCAGCCATACCCCATACAGGAGTTTTAGACTCTTTTATTGAAGTTATTACAAATTTAGAATTACCGCTATAAGCAGTGATACAAGCAGTGATAGCCGCTACAAGCTCACTGTCATCTAATAAATCCTCTTCTTTAGTTTTACTCTCTTCTACAACCTTGCTAATCTCTTCTTCTTTCTTTATGTTTCTAGGCTTAAAAATGATACCTAAAACTAAAGCCAAAACATAGAAAACTAAAGCAACAATTAAAACAGATATTATACCAAATATTGTAATAGCAGCATTATGATCCATAATTTTTTACTCCTTTATTTATTAGAATTACAATACAAAAATCACAAAGGTATATTACCATGTTTGCGAGGAAGTCTAGTTTCTCTTTTGCTTACCAATAAATGAAGTGCATTAATGAGATAGCTTCTAGTATATTCTGGCTCTATTACATCATCAACATATCCTCTAACAGCAGCTCTGTAAGGATTAGCAAACTCTTTTTTGTATTCTTCTATCTTTTCAGCTCTCATTTTCTTAGGGTCTTCAGCTTTGTCTATTTCTTTTTTAAATATAATGTTCGCTGCACCGTCAGGACCCATAACAGCAATCTCAGCAGAAGGCCAAGCATAAACCATATCAGCACCCAAATGCTTAGAACACATAGCTATATAAGCTCCTCCATAAGACTTTCTTATAATAAGAGTAATCTTTGGAGCAGTAGCCTCAGAATAAGCATATAAAAGTTTAGCACCATGTCTAATAACTCCATTATGCTCCTGACCTACACCGGGTAAATATCCTGCAGTATCAACCAATGTAACCAAAGGAATATTAAAACTATCACAGAAACGAATGAAACGAGCAGCCTTGTCAGCAGCATTAATATCAAGTACGCCTGCCATAGAATTAGGCTGATTAGCTATTATACCAACAGATTTTCCGTCAAGACGAGCAAAACATATCACTATATTAGTAGCAAATAAAGGCTGAAGCTCAAAGAACTCTCCATTATCAACTACTCTTTTTATAATCTCTTTTATATCATAAGGTTTATTAGGACTGTCTGGTAGTATGTTTGATAATTCTTCATCATTTCTATTAGGGTCATCATTAGTATTTTCTAAAGGAACATCTTCCAAATTATTTTGAGGTATATAAGAAAGTAATTTTTTAACACCTTCTAAAGTAGAAATCTCATCTGGGAACATTAAAGAAGCAACACCAGAAGTTTTGCTATGAACAAAAGCTCCTCCAAGCTCTTCTGCAGAAACCTGTTCACCTGTTACAGCCTTTACAACCTGAGGACCAGTAATAAACATATTAGCAGTCTTATCAGTCATAAGTATAAAGTCCATCAAAGCAGGAGAATAAACAGCACCGCCCGCACAAGGTCCCATTATTACACATATTTGAGGTATAACTCCAGAAGCCTGTACATTTCTATAGAAAATATCTCCATAGCCTCTTAATGAATCAATACCTTCTTGTATTCTAGCTCCGCCTGAATCATTAATACCAATACAAGGGCATCCCAATTTAATTGCCATATCTTGTACTTTACAAATTTTAGCAGCATGCATTTGACCTAATGAACCGCCTATCACAGTAAAATCTTGAGCATATACACATACTTGTCTCCCGTTAATTTTACCATATCCTGTAACTACACCTTCGCCTGCTACTTTATTTTTTTCCATACCAAAATCACTGCATCTATGTTCTATAAAAGCATCAATCTCGCAGAATGTGCCTTCATCTAAAAGATGCAATATACGTTCTCTCGCTGTTAATTTACCCTTAGCATGACGTTCTTCTATTTTTTCTTTACCGCCAGCTTCTTCTATCTTTTCTTTTCTTTTCTTAAGTTCATTTATTTTTTCTTGCATATTTGAAACCTTTTATTTGTATTATTTAATTGTGTTTTTATTAAAAGTTAATTCTGCTAAATTAAAACATATAACTAATTAGTATTTATTGCAATCATATTTTATCATTTTTGTATATTTTAACAAATTAGTCGAAAGTTTAATTTTTAATTGCAGTAAAAAATATAACAAATATCGTCAAAATTATAAAAATCAGTAAAATTAAAATGGTGTGATAAAAATTAATATAATAAAATCATTAATAAGTATATAGAAATTTAGTATAACTAGCACTTTTTGGTTCTTTTTGCGGCTGGAAAAAGAACAATAAAAAAAATCACAAAACTCAATTTATTACATATTATATTCTAAATTATTTATAAAGAACTTTCATCAACCTCTGTTGCCTGAAGGCGTGTTTTTAATTTGTCTATAACGTTGCCTTCTACTGCCTTTTGGAATTGTATTGCTACATCTTTATTTTTGGTAAATCTTGGTATCGCACTTGCTATTAAAGCTGATATTCTTTTATCAGATTGGACCATATCATAAATATGCTCTGGAATGGCCACTATTAATGTAGCACCTTTGCTTTCTATTGGGTTTCCTTGCGATAACAAAGAATATATTGTTGGGCTTTCTGTTTCAACATATGAAAGTATTTTGTTGTAGAATATATGCCTTTTATCATTTGGGCTAAGAGGCACATCATATGCTGGTTTAGGAGCGTTATTATTTTCTTTAGGTTTTGCAATATTATCGTTATTAAGTCCATAATCTTCATTAGCGTCAGAAACAGCCTGAACATTGTTTGAAGATATAATGTCCACAGGGCGAATTAAATTATCTGTATCAAGAAGCAAAAGCATACGCATCTCAAATATCACTCTCGCATTAGAAGCATTTCTTATACGCTCTTCTACATTTAATATATAATCAAGAATACGCTCAATTTCATCATCGCTATAATTGTTGGCAAAAGTCTTTAAATCATCTCTCTCATTTTCTGTTATCTCTAATAATTTAATATCATCAATACCGCTCTTTATCATTAGCACAACACGCATATAATCAATTAAATTATTAATAAATGTTCTCGGATCAACAGACTCTTCAAACAGCTTTTTAACAAATTGAAAATAAATTTTTTTGTCTTTTGAAATCATTACATCAAAAAACTCTTTAACAAAAGAAAAATTATTACCACCAACCACAGCTATAACATCAGCACTAGTAATATGTTTCTTGTCTGCAGTATAGGCTATCATCTTCTCTAATATTGTTTCACTATCACGAACAGAACCCCTAGCCTGCTTTGCTATCAAAAATATAGCCTCATCATCATAAGCAATATTTTCTTTGTCTAATATACTTTTAAGAATCTTCTCTAAATCTTCTATACCCAAAGACTTAAAAATATACTGCTGACAGCGGCTTCTAATTGTTGGGAGTACCCTATCTGCTTCAGTGGTAGCAAGAATAAACACAACATGAGCAGGAGGCTCTTCTAATGTTTTAAGTAAAGCATTAAAAGCTTCGTTTGTAATCTGATGAACCTCATCTATAATATATACTTTATACTTACCAGCAACAGGTGATATGCGCACATTTTCTATTATTGTTCTTATGTTTTCTATACCTCTGTTGCTAGCACCGTCTATTTCAATAACATCTAAAGGAGTGCCGTTTTCTATTTGCGTACAAGAAGGGCAAACTCCGCAAGGTTTATCTGTGGGACCATTAACACAGTTTAAGGCTTTAGCTATAATTCTTGCAAGAGATGTCTTACCAACCCCATGAGCCCCAGAAAAAAGATAGGCATGTGCTATTTTTTTTTGTGCTATACTTTTAGATATTGTTTTGGTAATATGTTCCTGCCCTATTACCTCTTCAAAAGTTTGAGGACGATATTTTCTTGCTATTACTTTATAGTTTTCTGCCATGTTAGTAGTATTCCATTATATTATTTATGCTTTATTTAAAATTATTTTAACAGACTATATTTATTTGTCAATTTTTATTTATGCCCAAGCCATTTACATTCTGTTATATGCATATCTGAAAATACTGCTCTAAAAGATGAAGCTCCAGGACTGCAAGCATATATTCCAAAAGGTATTTCTTCATCTGCTTTAAACAAATGAAATATACGCATCTGATGATAATCTTTATTGTCTAAACTATATTCAATATAAAAATCTTTTTCTCTTCTGCTTAATCTAAACCATATATCTTTTATAGACGCATCTATATCTGTAGTAGCCCAATCAGAATATCCATTATTTGTAACAACACTTCCCAAACGCTGATAATTTTCATTCTCATATTCTACAGAAGCCTTAAACCAATTTTCACTGTCTATATATATTGCAACTCCTGCTTGATCAAAAAGATGATTAGTTTCAAATTTTACGTTTACCACAAAAGAAAAATATTTATCACTTGTTTTTGTTTGAAGTACAGGAGAATTATCATTTTGAAAGCCATAATATGTTCTCTGCCAAAGGTCTGTATTAGGCTCTGTATATATTTCTATCTTTTCATCATCAATTGATACTTTATTTGGTTTTCTAATCCAAAATAATTCTTCTTTTAAAAAACTTTTCATTTTATAATTCCTTTTATAAAAAATATATCATAATTTTATATCATTTAATTATAAATTCAAATAAATTATTTTAGCCCCAGAGCCTCCTAATTCCCTTGGAGCATCTGCAGCATATTTTATATATGGCTTACCCTCTGTGAGAATATAGTATTCGATCGTGTTTTTTAATACAGGAACATTATTTTCGCTTCCAAAACCTTTGCCATGTATTATAAGTATTGGGCTTATTTTATTTTTTCTACATTCACCTATAAAATGTTTTACTTCAATTAAAGCTCTATTAGCAGTAAACCCGTGCAAATCTATTTTTTCTTTTGGAACTACATTTTTTAAATTCGGCTTAAATTTGATATTCTTTTTTGGAAGCTCTTTTTTTGAATGATTAGTACAATCAAGATTTTCAACAGTATTTATAAATAAAAGTCTATCTTCTTCACTTATAATATATTCTTTGCTATTATCTTGCGGCTTTTCTTTATCTTTTTTTCTATTTATTGAATGATTAGAAGTATTTTCTTTTTTATTACTTACATTTTCTATCGTTTTATTTTCTTCACAACTTTCTTCATAATCTGGAGGAAAATATCCATGCTCTAGATAAAATTTAAATAGCGTCTCATTATCATATTTTCTAGACATGATACTAAAACCTCATGAGTTTAATAGTTTCAAAAACTCCGAATTATCTTTAGTATTTTTCATTTTAGCTATCATTTTTTCAATAAAGTCGTATTCATCAATATTAATACCTTGACCTTGAACGCTTCTAACAAGATTCATCTTAGCAAGCTCTTCCTCATTAAGAAGTAAATCATCTCTTCTAGTAGAAGAAGAATCAATATCAATAGCAGGGAATATTCTTCTATTAGCAAACTTCCTCTCTAAATGAAGCTCCATATTACCAGTACCCTTAAACTCCTCATAAATATAATCATCCATCTTACTTCCAGTATCAACTAAAGCAGAAGCGATTATTGTAAGAGAACCGCCCTCTTCTATATTACGAGCAGCACCGAAGAATTTTTTAGGTTTATGAAGTGCATTAGAATCCACACCTCCTGTTAATACCTTACCGCTTGCAGGAACAACTAAGTTATAAGCTCTTGAAAGTCTTGTTATAGAATCTAATATAATTACAACATCATGCTTATTTTCAACTAATCTCTTAGCCTTCTCTAATACCATCTCTGAAACTTGACAATGCTTTTCTGGAAGTTCATCAAAAGTAGAAGCAATAACCTCAGCCTCTGGAACTTGTCTTTTCATGTCAGTAACCTCTTCAGGACGTTCATCTATAAGAAGTATGAATAATTTTATATCAGGATAATTTCTGCATATAGCATTAGCAATCTCTTGAAGCATCATAGTTTTACCAGCTTTAGGAGGTGCTACTATTAAGCCCCTTTGACCTTTACCTATAGGAGATACTAAGTTTATAATACGAGTAGAAATTTTATTTGGAGCATACTCTAAATTAATTCTTTCATTAGGAAATATTGGGGTTAATTTATCAAATAGAGGTCTTCTGTGTAAATTGTCAGGCTTCTCACCATTAACAGACTCTATTCTAAGCAAAGCAAAAAACTTCTCGCCTGCATTATCTTTAGGAGGTCTCACCTCTCCGCTAATAACGTCCCCTGTTCTAAGTCCGAAAAGTCTAATTTGTGCAGGAGAAATATATATGTCATCAGAACCTACTAAATAATTTGTGTTTTTAGAACGTAAGAAACCAAATCCGTCTTGCAAAGTTTCTAATGTACCCTCAGCAACAACCTTACCTTCTAAGTTAATATGAGATTTTACTATTAGATGCATTAATTCTTGTCTTCTTAAATTAGAATTAGTATCTTTTTTAATGCCATAGTTCTCAGCAAAATCTATTAACTCATCAAAAGTTAGAACGCTTAATTGACTAATATAAAGTACATCAAAAGGTCTTTGAATTTTATTATTCTCTTCTTTATTATTTTCATCATTATCATTAACAGCAGGAATTTCTTCTTTTTCTTCTTCCTGAGTCTTAGCAACTACCTTTCTAACAACTTTTCTTACTTTTCTCACCTTTTTCAAAGGCACAACATTTTCATCATTAGAAAACTCTAAATTGTTATCTTCAGACATAAGTAACCCCCATAAACCTTATATGTAAGTTATAGTCATTAGAAACTATAACCAACACATAAAATTTACTTTTGTTTATATATAATTAGATTAATAAATGATTTATTATTATTTTAAATTATCAATAATTATTTTTTATTTTGCTTCAGTTTTATTAGCAGATGAGCTATCAGAATCGCATAACATTACAATACACATATCAGCTCCGTCACCAAATCTTTTATATGATAAGATTTTTCTTACAAATCCGCCATTTTTATTAGCATACTTAGGAGCAATGTCTTTAAAAAGTTTAGCTAGTATTGCTTTATCTTTTACATATTTAGAAACCAATCTTCTATTATGAACATTATCAACTTTAGCTCTATAAATTAATTTATCAGCTAATTGTTTTAAAGCTCTACCTTTCTCTTTAGTAGTTTCAATTTTCTCATATTTGAAAAGAGAAGTTATCATATTGTTAAACATAGCCTTTTTGTGGGCAGTAGTTTTATTAAATTTTTTAACAGTAACTCTATGTCTCATACATTATCCTTAATTTTATTAGCCTCTCATACCAAGATGAGCATTATATTCTGCAAGCTTTTCTTTAATTTCTTCTATAATCATTTCATTAGCACCATTTAATCTTAACAAATCAGCATCAGTTTTAAGAGCAACTTTATCTAAAGTTTTAAGATCAGAAGATATTAAGAAATTAGCAGTTCTAACAGAAAACTCAACTTCCTCAACATGTTTATCTTTTAAAGAATCAAGTACAGAATCTTTAGGAGTTTCTTCTATTTTTTCATCATCTCCATTAGCCTCTTCAGGAAGCATAAAAGGAGTAAGATTATCTCTAAGTAATTTAGCTGCCCAAGATAGAGCTTTTTCAGGGGCAATATTACCTTTAGTTTCTATTTCTAAAGTAAGCTTACCATAATAATTTATACGCTGACCCACTCTAACATCATCAACAGCAAATTTCACATTTACTATAGGAGAATATATAGCATCTATAGCTATAGCATTCACATCTTCAAGCAACTCCATATTTACTTCAGCAGGCACATAATTATAACCTGATTCTATCTGAACATCCATTTCAAAAGTATAACCTTCAGCTATAGTAGCAATATGATGTTCCGGATTAAATACATTTACATCAGCATCAGCAACAGCAAAGTCACCAGCAGTAACTGTACAAGGACCTTCTTTTTTTATATGTATAGTTTTAGCATCAACATTCTCTGGAAGAGCTACCACAACATTTTTAAGATGCATAATCATCACTATTGTGTCTTCTTTCATACCGGGAACATTTTCAAACTCATTAGTAACGCCATCTATTTTGATAGCAGTAATAGCATATCCAGGTATAGATGATAATAATACTCTTCTTAGAGCATTTCCAATAGTAGTGGCATATCCTCTCTCAAAAGGCTGTGCTACAAATTTACCATAATTAGGAGTTAAATCTCTAGCTTCAAATGTAACTCTATGCGGATGTCTAATAGATTCTAATATTTCTTTTAATGCCATTCTTTCAATACCCCTTATCAAAGAGTTCCATTACTTAGAATAATACTCAATAATGAGCTGTTCGTTAATAGGATACTCTATATGCTCTCTTATTGGTAATGTTACTATCTCACCTTGTTTAGCAGATAAATCTAAACTCAACCAAGCAGGAACATATTCACTTTTTAAACCATCAAGAATTTCTTTCACCTGTGAAATAGCATTTCCTCTCTGAGAGAAAGAAACCTTATCTCCAACTTTCATACTATAAGAAGGTACAGACATAGTTTTTCCATTAACATTAATAAAACCATGTTGTACAAATTGTCTAGCCTGAGCTCTGCTTCTAGCAAGACCAAGTCTATAAACTACGTTATCAAGACGAAGCTCTAATAATCTAAGCAAGTTTTCACCTGTAACCCCTGCTACACGGTTTGCTTCATGGTAGTAGTTTCTGAATTGTTTTTCTAAAACGCCGTAAATACGTTTAACTTTTTGTTTTTCTCTCATCTGAATACCGTATTCTGATAATTGTTTCATTTTACGGTTAGTAGGACCCGGAACTTCTCTCTTTTTTGTTATAGCACATTTAGCCGTAAGACATCTGTCGCCTTTAAGCATAAGTTTCATTTTTTCACGACGGCATAATCTGCAACTTGCATCTCTATATCTAGCCATAATTATTTATCTCCCAATTAATTATATTCTTCTTCTTTTTTGAGGACGGCAACCATTATGAGGCATTGGTGTAACATCCTTAATAAGTTTTACTTTTAATCCTGCAGCTTCTACTGCTCTGATTGAGCTTTCTCTACCCATACCAGGACCTTTTACATAAACTTCTACTTCTCTTACACCCATCTCATAAGCTTTTTTAGATGCCTTCTCACTAGCAACCTGTGCAGCAAATGGAGTAGATTTCTTACTACTTTTATATTCTCCATCTAAACCTGCACTAGCCCAAGATAAAGTATCACCGTTTCTATCAGTGATAGTAACTATTGTATTATTAAAGCTAGCTTTTATATGCACTATACCAAAAGCTTCTACTTTTCTATCTTTTTTTATTTTTTTATCTTTTAGTGTTTTTTTACCTTTTTGAGTAGCCACTATTCTCCCCCATTAGTTATTTTTACTTCTTACCTGGTGCTTTTTTCTTACCAGCTATAGCTTTTCTAGCTCCGCCGCCTCTAGCGTTACGAGAGTTAGTTCTTGTTCTTTGTCCGCGTACTGGAAGTCTTTTTATATGACGCATTCCACGATATGAGTGAATATCTTTTAAACGTTTAATATTATTAAAAAGCTCTGTACGCAAATCTCCTTCCACTTTAGTTGTTGCTTCTATTGCATCTCTTAAAGCTGTAATTTGAGCATCTGTAAGGTCTTTAGCTTTTATAGAATAATCTATATTAGCCTTATCACAAATTACATGTGCTAAAGTACGTCCTATACCATATATATCTGTTAGGGCGATTTCTATTCTTTTATTATTTCTTATTTCAACACCCATTAAACGTGCCATACTAATTATCTCCTTAAATTAATTACTTCTGTTTTTGTTTATGTCTTGGGTTTTTCTTACATATGACTCTAACTACGCCTTTTCTTCTTACTATTTGACAGTCATTACAACGTTTTTTTACCGAACTTTTTACTTTCATATTAAATGTTCTCCATTATTTTACTTATAACGATAAATTATTCTACCCTTTGTTAAATCGTAGGGCGACATTTCTATAGTTACTTTATCTCCGGGAAGTATACGAATAAAGTTCATACGCATCTTTCCAGAAATATGTGCCAATATCTTATGACCATTCTCTAACTCTACTCTAAAAGTAGCATTAGGAAGAGGCTCTACTACTGTACCTTCTACCTCTATATTTTCTTTTTCTGCCATATTAATTACCTTCTCACCTTAGACTTCTTCAATATACCATCATAGTTATGCATCTGTAAGTAAGACTCTATTTGCTTTAATAACTCAACAGCAACACTTACACTAATCATTACAGATGTACCGCCCATCAAATAAACTAAAGAATTATTAGTTCCTTTGAAAGGAGCAAACACAGGAATCTTAGACATTAAATCTGGGAACACAGCAATAGCAGCCAAGAATAATGAACCGCCTATTGTTATTCTGCTTAATACTGTTCTTAAATATTCAGCAGTTTGTGTGCCGGGTCTGTAACCGGGGATAAATCCGCCTTGTTTTTTAAGATTCTCTGCTATGTCATCTGGATTAAATTGTACAGATGTATAAACATAGGCAAACATAATAACCAAAAGACAATAAAGAATTATATAAGCCCAGCTTCCATAAGAGAAAAATCTAAGCAAAGCGTCCAACCATCTCCATTGAACACCTCTTGTTAAACTAGCAATCTGTGCAGGAATAGCCATCAAAGCTGATGCAAATATTATAGGGATAACTCCAGATGGGTTAATTTTGAAAGGTATATGAGTTGATTGTGCACCAAAAACCTTTCTTCCTACAACTCTCTTAGCATATTGAACAGGTATTCTTCTCTGTCCGCTCTCTTCATAAACTACGCAGAATATTACTATAGCAAATATTATAAAGAAAAGAACTATTACTAATGAGTTTAGATAATCAGTGTCTTTTTTCTGTATAACATCATAGAATCCTGCAGGAATACGAGCAACAATACCAGCAAATATTATTACAGATATACCATTACCAAGGCCGCGTTCTGTAATTTGGTCACCTAGCCACATTAAGAACATGGTACCAGTAGTAGCTGTAATTACTACGAGAAGTATAAAACCCAAACCGGGTCTCATAAATATCATAGCACCTTCATTTATACTTTGAATCCAGCTAGCCATAGCTGCAGATTGAACCACACAAAGACCAAGTGTTAGATATCTAACATATTGGTTAATTTTTTTACGACCGCTCTCACCTTCTTTTTGCATTCTCTCAAGTGCAGGTATAACAACACCTAAAAGCTGCATGATGATAGAAGCGGATATATAAGGCATAATTCCAAGTGCTAATATAGAAAATCTAAATAAAGCACCGCCAGAAAATAAGTCCATAATAGTTAAAAGACCGCCGCCGCCTTGAGCTGATGATAAAAAGCCCAAAAGAGCAGTTGGGTCTATGCCTGGAGTTGGAATATGACTGCCTATTCTATATACCAAAATAGCAAGAACTGTAAACAGTATCCTGCTTCTTAATTCTGGTACTCTAAATATATTAGTTAATGACTTAAACATTTATAAACAACCTTACTTCTTTTCTCTAATATATTTTTTGCGTTCATGTATTATAACTTTACCGCCAGATTTCTCAATCTTTTCTATAGCTTTTTTGCTAGCAAGATCAACGGTAATAGTGATAGCACTTTTTACTTCACCCATTGAAAGAAGTTTTATATAATCTTTAGTAGAAGACAAATAACCTAATTTAACTAAAGCCTCTCTAGATATTTCATTAGAACCTAAAGAATCCAAATCACCAACATTGATAATATCTACAGACTTTTTGAAAGCAGCATTAGTGAAACCGCTTTTAGGAATTCTTCTATGTAAAGGCATCTGTCCGCCTTCAAAACCAGCTCTTCTGCTGTAACCTGCACGAGACTGAGCACCTTTATCACCTCTTCCTGCAGTACAACCCCAACCAGAACCTTGTCCGCGTCCTACTCTATGACGATTTTTGCTCGATCCTTTTGGAGCTCTTAATATTTTTGTATTTTCCTGTGCCATTCTCTAGCCCTCACTTATACTCTACTTTTAAAAGATGTGATATTTTATTAATCATTCCATTTATTTGAGGAGTTGCTTCATGTTCTACAACTCTTCTTCTCTTTTTGAAACCTAAAGCTACAACAGTATCTCTTTGAGACTTTTCATAGCCTATAGGAGATTTAACTAATGTTATTACAACTTTAGCCATTATTCAGCCCTCCCATAAATCTGGTCAACAGTAAGTCCTCTTTTGTTAGCCATGTCTTGAACTGTTTGTAAAGATTTTAAACCTTCAAAAGTAGCTTTAGCTAAGTTCATAGAATTGTTATTACCTAA
This sequence comes from Brachyspira sp. SAP_772, assembly GCF_009755885.1. Taxonomy (NCBI): domain Bacteria; kingdom Pseudomonadati; phylum Spirochaetota; class Spirochaetia; order Brachyspirales; family Brachyspiraceae; genus Brachyspira; species Brachyspira sp. SAP_772. The sequence goes on from NZ_VYIX01000003.1 coordinate 368,487, forward strand.
AGATTTTGAAAGAATATTTTTTACACCAGCTAACTCTAATACAGCACGTGCAGGACCGCCTGAAATAACTCCTGTACCTTTAGAAGCTGGTTTCATTATTATTCTGCTGCTTCTAAATACACCAACTGTATTATGAGGAATAGTTTCACCTTTAAGGTTCACTTCTATCATATTCTTTTTAGCCTGTTCTATAGCTTTTCTTATAGCATCAGGTACTTCGTTTGCTTTACCGTAACCTAAACCAACATGTCCGTTTTTATCACCTAAAACCATTAAAGCTGCAAATCTAAAGCGTCTTCCACCTTTCATAACTTTAGCTACTCTGTTTAGAGTTATTAGACGCTCTTCAAACATACTTTTTTCTTCGTTATTATCGTGTGCCAAGGTTATACTCCTTAAAATTTCAATCCTGCTTCACGAGCACCGTCAGCTAAGGATTTTATTTTTCCATGATATATATAGCCGTTTCTATCAAACACTACTTCACTAATATTTTTTTCTTTTGCTCTAGTAGCTAATACTTTACCTATCTCTTTAGCTACATCTACGTTTTTACCGCTTTTTAAATCTTTCTCTTGAGAAGATGCTGATACTAAAGTTATACCTTTACTATCATCTATTATTTGAGCAGATACATATTTAAGACTCTTATAAACTGTAAGTCTAGGACGCTTTGAACTTCCTTCTATTTTTATACGTATACTTCTCTTTCTTCTTTCGCGTTGAGCTTTAATTTTTTCTCTTAAACTCATATAGCTTACCCCTTACTTAGCAGCTTTTTTACTTTCTTTCATTTTAACATACTCGCCTTCAAATCTTACACCCTTACCTTTATATGGCTCAACAGGTCTTTTCTTTTTAATATTCATAGCGAGTTCGCCTACTTTCTCTTTATCATTACCTTCTATAATGATTTTAGTGTCTTTTTCTACTGTTACTTTTATGCCTTCAGGAATTTTCATCTTAACATCACTAGAGAAACCTAATTGTAATGTTAAAGTATCTCCCTGAACATTAGAACGATAACCTGTACCTTCTAATTGTAATACTTTTTTATAACCAGTATTAACACCTTCAATCATATTAGAAACAAGTTTCCAAACTAAACCTAATTTAGCAGAATACTTAGCTTTATTTTCTTTTATAGCTTTTTCATCAGTGCTATCAATCTTAGGAGGTTTAACCCAAAGAGAATTATTTTCAAGTTCAAGTATTATATAATCAAAAAACTCTCTTGTCAACTCCCCTCTTTTACCTTTTACGACTACTTTATGGCCGTCGATTTTTACTTCAACGCCTTGAGGAATCGCTATAGGCTTATTTGATAATCTACTCATTGTAAATACCCTCTCTCAATTTATATTACCATACATAACATAAAACTTCGCCGCCAACTTTCTCTTTTCTAGCTTCTTTATCAGTCATAACGCCTTTGCTAGTAGAGATTACAGATATACCGAAACCATTTTTTACTTGAGGAATAGTATCTACTGATGTATAAACTCTAAGACCTGGAGTTGATACTCTTTGAATACCTTCTATAACAGAATTTCCCTCATAATATTTCAAATCTATTTCTATGCGGAAGAAATTTTTATCTTTTACTTCTACTTTTTTGAAGTCATTAATATACCCTTCTTTTTTCAAAATTGCAAGTATATTTTCCATTTTTGTAGAAAAAGGTATAGTTACACTCTCTTTTTTTGCTCTACAACCATTTCTAATCACAGTTAAAGCATCTGCTATTGGATCATGTACGCTCATTTATATACTCTCCTTAAATTACCAACTAGACTTAGTTACGCCCGGAATTAAACCTTTATTTGCTAAATCTCTAAAACAGATTCTACACATTTTATACTGTCTTATATAAGCACGAGGTCTTCCACATATAGGGCAGCGATTATATTGTCTTGTTTTATATTTTTGTTTTTTTGTAGCTTTAACTTTAAGTGCCAATCTAGCCATTATTTATTCTCCTGACTTTTAGGTGCAGCACGAAATGGCAAACCTATACGTTCTAATAAAGTGCGAGCCATATCGTCATTATCTGCAGTTGTTACTATTGTTATATTTAATCCCTTAACAGCATCTGTTTTGTCGAAACTTATTTCTGGGAATATAATATGCTCTTTTATACCTAAATTGTAATTACCTCTTCCGTCAAAACCTCTTCTAGGAATACCTTGGAAGTCTCTTACTCTTGGTAAAGCTATAAATATTAACCTTTCCAAGAAGTCATACATTCTCTCTCCTCTCAAAGTTACTCTACAACCTATAGGCATACCCTGTCTTAATTTGAAGTTAGCTATAGACTTTTTAGCTCTAGTGATAACAGCTCTCTGACCTGCTATTTGAGTAAGTTCTTCTACAGCAGAATCAACATATTTTTTATCTGTTACAGCCTGAGTAATACCCATATTGATAATAATTTTCTCTATTTTAGGTATAGCCATAGAGGAGCTTAAATTCATCTCTTTTAATAAAGACTGTCTTATTTCTTTTTCATATCTATCTTTCAATACTGACATATTTAATAACTCCTACTTACTTATCAAGAACTTCGCCTGATTTTTTAGCATATCTTTTTAATTTTCCATCAACTTCTTTTCTTCCAACCCTAGTAGTTTTACCGCCTTTGTCAACCAACATAAGATTAGATATATGTATAGAAGCCTCTTTCTCAACTATACCGCCTTTTTGATTCTCTTGACTTTTAGGCATAGTTTTCTTAATCATGTTAATATTCTTTACGAAAGCTCTTCCCTTTGCTCTGTCTATAGACAATACTTCACCGCGTTCTCCGCTCTGCTCTCCAGCTATCACTTCAACAGTATCGCCTTTTTTTATTTTGTATTTTGTATTACTAAAATCTTTTTTCTTTATCATAATTATATTACCTCTGGTGCAAGTGATACGATTTTCATAAAGCCTTTATCCCTAAGTTCACGAGCTACAGGTCCGAATATACGTTTACCGCGAGGCTCTTTTTTATCGTCTACTATAACAGCTGCATTCTCATCAAAACGTATGTATGAACCATCAGGGCGTCTAACTTCTTTCTTTACTCTTACTATTACAGCTTTTACAACTTTACCTTTTTCTATAGAGCAAGTAGGGATTATATCAGTTACAGAACAAACTATAACATCTCCTAAAGTAGCATATCTGCGTCTACTTCCTCCTAATACCTTAATACATTTCAACTTCTTTACGCCTGTGTTGTCGGCTACATTAAGAGTAGTTGGTACTTGTATCATAATTCTTACTCTCCTTCAACCTGTGAAGAAACTGCTGCTTCTGGAGCATGCTTCTCACGTTTTAATACGCTTTCTACATCGCTATCCATAGAATCTTTCTCTACACGCTCAGACTTCTTAACGATTTTTACTAATCTGAATTTCTTATCTTTACTAATAGGTCTGCACTCTATTATTCTTACTAAATCGCCTTCTAAACATTCATTTTTTTCATCATGAGCTTTATAGCGTTTATTCTTACTTATAGTCTTACCATAAAGGGGGTGTTTCTGTTTACTTTCAACTTTTACAACTATAGTTTTATCCATTTTATCAGAAACTACAATTCCTTCAAGTACTCTTTTATATTTTTTTGCTTTGTTTTCCACAGTAATACCTCACACTATTTTTTTATGCCAAGTTCATGCTGACGTATAAATGTCTTAACTCTAGCTATATCTTTGCGAGCTTTCTTTAATTGATGAGTTTGTCTTGCATCACCAACCACTTTTTCAAATCTATGCTCTTGATATTCTTTTTCTAACTTTAGAAGTTCACCCTTAAGCTCTTCTAAACCTAATGACTTGTAATCTTTTTTATCTTTAGCCATTACATAGCCTCCCTCTTAATGAACTTAGTTTTAATAGGAAGCTTGAAACCAGCTAATCTGAAAGCAGACTGTGCTAATTCTTCTGGTACACCTGCTATTTCAAATATAACTTTACCTGGCTTTACAACTGCTACCCAATATTCAACGTTACCTTTACCTTTACCCATTCTTGTTTCTGCCGGCTTTTTAGTATAAGGTTTGTCTGGAAATACTTTTATCCACATTTTACCTACACGTTTAACATGTCTTGATATAGCAATACGTGCAGCTTCAATTTGTCTATCTGTAAGCCATACAGGCTCTAATGCCATTAAACCATAATCTCCAAAAGTTAAGTTACTTCCTCTTTTGGACTTACCTTTCATTCTGCCTCTATGCTGTTTACGATACTTAGTTCTTGATGGTTGTAACATTATCTATCTCCTTTAGCACTGATAACTTTACCCGCATCATCTTGTTTGCTTTCTTTCTTATCAAGAATCTCGCCTTTATATATCCACACTTTTACCCCGATGATACCAAATGTAGTAGAAGCTTCAGCAGTACCATAATCTATATTTGCTCTTATTGTATGAAGAGGTACTGAACCATTTTTGTACTGTTCTGTTCTAGCGATATCTGCACCTGCTAAACGGCCAGAACACATAACTTTTATACCTTTAGCACCTTTCTTCATAGCTTGAGTGATAACACTCTTCATAGCTCTTCTGAAAGCAACACGCATTTCTAATTGACGAGCTACGCTTTGTGCTGCCAATGTAGCATCTAATTCAGCCTCTTTGATTTCTGATATAGAAACATTAATAGGCTTTTTTACTAACTTTTGTACAGCAGCCTTAACAGCCTCAATTCTCTGACCCTTAAGACCTACAACTACTCCAACTCTTGCAGTAGAAATAAATACATTGATTCTATCTGGGAAACGTACTATTTGTATGTCAGATATAGCAGGATCAAAAGACTCTTTCTTTCCGCCAATTTTTTTCTGTTCTTCTTTTAATGTCTTATAATAATAGTTCATTATATAGCGTCTTATAGATAAATCTTCATGCAAACTATCTGCATAAGTTCTGCCATCTTCGAACCATTTACTAGACCAAGTTTTATTAACTCCGAGTCTTAAACCTATTGGACTAACCTTTTGACCCATAGTTTATACCTCCGCTACTTTAGCTGCTTCTTCTTTTTTTGCAACTCTCTTAATTTTTTTCTTCTCAGGTTTTTTTTCATCACTTAATACTATAGTAATATGTGAATTTCTTTTTAATATAGGATCAGCACTACCACGACTTGCTGCTCTTATGCGTTTCAATGATGGTGCTTTATCAACAAAAGCTGTCTTAACCCATAATGTGTCTGGGTTAATAGTTCTAGTCTGAGAAATAGCATTTGCTATACCGCTTTTTATAGCCTTTCTAAGTACAACTGATGACATTTGTGGCATAGTTGTAAGATTAGCGATTGCATGGTTAACATACTCACCTTTAACAAAAGGAAGTAATCTTGCTACTTTCCTGCGACCTATGCGTAAATAACGTACCTTTACCTTATATTCCATAGTCCAATTCCTTATTTCTTAGCTACCTTAGCTGCACCTGCATGTGAACGAAAAGTTCTAGTAGGAGCAAATTCACCTAATTTATGACCTATCATATTCTCTTGTATATAAACTGCTACAAATGTTTTTCCGTTATGAACATTTATAGTGAAACCTATCATCTCTGGAATAATTGTTGAAGCACGGCTATAAGTTTTTATTTGGTGCTTGTTATCTCCAGCTTGTATCTTCTTGAAAAGATTTTTATCTACAAAAGGTCCTTTCTTAATAGAGCGAGACATTATTTCTTACCCCCTCTTCTCTTAATTATTAATCTGTCAGAATATTTATTTTTCTTTCTAGTTTTATATCCCTTAGTAGGTACACCTGTAGGAGATACTGGATGTGGGTTACCCTGTCCACTCTTACCTTCACCACCGCCGTGTGGGTGATCTACTGGGTTCATTACAACACCTCTTACTTTTGGTCTTCTACCTTTATGTCTAGTAGTACCTGCTTTACCGTCTGTAGTGTTGAAATGATCTAAGTTACCGATTTGTCCTATAGTAGCATAACAATCTTCTAATATTCTTCTCTCTTCACCAGAGCGAAGTCTTATTACACAATAACCACCAGATTTTGCTGTTATCTGAGCACCACCGCCTGCTGCTCTAACAAGCTGACCACCTTTTCCTGGTGTTATTTCTATGTTATGTATTATAGTACCTAAAGGTATCTTTCTTAAAGGTAAAGTGCAACCTACTTTTACTTTAGCATTTTCTCCGCTAACAACTCTGTCGCCTACATTAAGTCCCAATGGCCATATTATATATCTTTTTTCACCATCTGTGTAATGTAAAAGAGCTATACGAGCTGTTCTGTTAGGATCATACTCTATAGAAACTACTTTAGCTTCTATATCATGCTTATCTCTTCTAAAATCTACTAATCTAAATAATTTCTTGTGTCCACCACCACGACGACGCATAGTGATACGACCGTTTGAACCTCTTCCGCTTATGCGTTTCTTTCCGCATACTAATGATTTACAAGGCTCATTTGTTGTTATATCCGAAAAATCAACTACTGTACGATAACGTAAACTTGGTGTTGTCGGTTTAAATTTCTTAATAGCCATCGGTATCCCTCAACTTATTTTACTATATCTATTGATTCTTTGCCATCGAGAACTATTATCGCTTTTTTATAACTGCGTGTATAACCGCGTCTGCTCATTCTGCGATTTTTCTTCTTAGGCTTTACATTTATTATCTTACAATCTAGCGGATGTACATTAAATATTTTTTCAACCGCTTTCTTCAACTCTTGCTTATTAGCGTCCTGTCTTACTCTAAATACATAATAACGCTTCTCTGTTCCTTTAGGCTCAGTTCTAAGGATATTACTTTTTTCTGTAAGTATAGGCTCTATTAAAAGTGAATACATGCTCATATTTATTATCCCTTAATTCTAGCATTTAATTTAGATAAAGCTGTTTTAGTAAAGTATACTTCATCAGCATAATATAAAGGATGTATAGACATACTGTCTGCATTTACAAGCTTTAAATCTTTGATGTTTCTTAAAGATAATAATAACTTATTGTAATTATCACCTAATGACTCATCTTTACCTACTACAAATGCTACCTTTCTGCTATTTGGCTCTTTAACCTTACTTATAAAACTTGCCATTCTTTTTGTCTTTGGAGCATCAAAAGTGAAATCCTCAAAAACTTTAAGAACATTGTTACCATATTTCAAAGATAAAACAGACAATAGAGCCTTACGTTTCATCTTTTTAGGCAATCTATAACTATAATCTCTAGGCTTAGGAGTATGTGTCTTACCGCCGCCTACCCAAATTGGTGAACGTGTAGAACCTGCTCTTGCTCTACCTGTACCTTTTTGTCTCCAAGGCTTCTTACCGCCTCCTGAAACTTCTGCTCTTGTCTTAGTAGAGTGAGTTCCTTGACGTCTGTTCGCCAACTCATTTTTGATTGCTTCGTAAAGTAGATTGTTGTTAACTTCTGATTTGAATATCTCGTCAACTACCTCTAAATTACCTACGCTATCTCCATTTTCATTTAGTATTACTACTTCCATTTTATCATCCTGCTTTTATTATTTAGTCATTGAGTTCTTCTTCTTATTTTTCTTCTTAGCTGCTTGAGTGATTTTTACTATACCGTTTATAGCTCCGGGTATAGAACCTTTAATCATAATCAAGTTATCTTCTGGTCTTATTTCAACTACTTTTAAGTTTTGTATAGTAGTTAAAGTATTACCCATATGACCAGGCATACCTTTGCCTTTCCATACTCTTGCAGGGTAACTGTTACAACCTATAGAACCTGCTCTTCTTCTGAAATTAGAACCATGACTCATAGGACCACCATCATAATTATGTCTTTTCATTACGCCGGCAAATCCTCTACCTTTGCTCAAAGAACTAACATCTATAAAATCGCCCGCTTGAAATATATCTACTTTAAGTTCCTGACCAACTGTATAAGCACTTGAATCATCCAACCTAAACTCTTTTAAATATTTCTTAGGCTCTAAATTTGCTTTTTTAAATTGCCCTATTTGTGGCTTTTTTAAATGCTTTTCTTTTACAGCACCATAACCTAATTGAATAGCATTATAGCCATCTTTCTCATTATCTCTAACCTGCATAACTGTGCATGGCCCAGCCTCTACAACTGTTACTGCTATAGCATTGCCAGTTTCATCGAAAACTGTTGTCATACCCAATTTTCTGCCAATTATTCCTACCATCGGCTAATCCTCTATAATGATTTTACTACTTCTTTTTTACCAATCTTTTTAAGTCAAACTATTAAAATTATAACCATATAAATAAAACGTAGTAAAGTTTTATTCACACGGTTTAAAAAACCTTTCTTATTTCAACTGTACATCTACGCCAGCTGGAAGTGCCAACTTCTTCAAAGACTCAGTTGTTTGAGGTGTTACGTCAAAGATATCTATTAATCTCTTGTAAACTCTCATCTCGAACTGTTCTCTTGACTTAATGTTTACATGCGGACTTCTTATTACTGTTACCTTTCTTATGCTTGTTGGCAACGGTATAGGTCCTGATACTCTTGCACCTGTCTTCTTTACACTAGCAACTATTGACTGAGCTGATTGATCAATTAATTCTATATCAAAGGCTTTTAATTTAACTCTTATTTTCTGTTCTTTCATAGTTTGAATTACTCGCTTTTATTCTTTTATTAAGGGATACATTTATTAAAACATATCCCTTTTTATTTTATTCTTTCCTTAATTATTCTAATATTTTTGTTACAACACCGTTACCTACTGTCTTACCACCTTCACGTATAGCGAATCTTTGTTTCTCTTCCATAGCTATTGGAGTGATAAGCTCGATTGTTAAGTTAGCGTTATCACCTGGCATTATCATTGGAGAGCCTTCTGGTAAGTTAATAACACCTGTTACGTCTGTTGTTCTGAAGTACATTTGTGGTCTGTAACCTGTTACGAAACCGCTATGTCTTCCACCTTCTTCTTTTTTCAAGATATAAACTTCTGCTTCAAATTTTTTATGAGGTGTGATTGTACCTGGTTTAGCTAATACCTGTCCTCTTTCTACTTCTTTACGTTCAATACCTCTTAAAAGACATCCAACGTTATAACCAGCTATACCAACTACTTCTTTCTTGAACATTTCTACACCAGTACAAGTAGTTTTCTTAGTAGGTCTTATACCAACGATTTCTACTTCATCACCTTTTTTGATTTGTCCTCTTTCTATTCTACCTGTAACAACTGTACCTCTTCCAGGGATTGAATATACGTCTTCGATTGACATTAAGAAGTCTTTATCTGTTTCACGTACTGGATCTGGAATATAAGTATCAAGTGCGTTTAATAGGTCTAATATACATTTACAATCTGCATCAGTTCTAGGGTCTTTGCCTGCTTCAATTGCTTGAATAGCTTTGATTGCAGAACCTCTAATAATAGGAGTTTTAGCACCATCGAAACCATAGTGGTCTAATACGTCTACTACTTCTGCTTCTACTATTTCTGCCATTTCTGGGTCATCTAATTTATCACATTTGTTTAAGAATACTACGATGTAATTTACACCTACTTGTCTTGAAAGAAGTACGTGTTCTTTTGTTTGAGGCATTACACCGTCTTCTGCTGATACTACTAAGATAGCTCCGTCCATCTGAGCAGCACCTGTTATCATGTTTTTAATATAGTCAGCGTGACCTGGACAGTCTACGTGAGCATAGTGTCTGTTATCAGATTCATATTCTACGTGTGAAGTAGCGATTGTCAAAATTTTTGTAGGGTCTCTTCTACCTTGACTCTCAGAAGCTTTTGCTACTGAATCGTATGCAACTTTCTGTACTGTTGCTGGAAACATTGCAGATGATACTGCTGTGATTGCTGATGTTAATGTTGTTTTACCGTGGTCAACGTGACCGATAGTACCAACGTTTACGTGTGTTTTTGTACCTTCATAAGTTCCTTTAGCCATTTTTATCCTCCAATTATTTATCCCTATTCTCTAGGAAATTGTTTTTTATTTTATTTTTATTTTTTGTTAATCTCTTAATTATTTAGTGTTACCCATTCTAGCACCTATTATCTCTTCTGCTACATTCTTAGGTACTTCTTCGTAGTGTGAGAACTGCATTGTGTAGCTTGCTCTACCTTGTGATACGTTTCTTATACTTGTTGTATAACCAAACATCTCTGCAAGAGGTACTGTAGCATTGATAGATTTGTAGCCAGACTTATCTGTAAATCCGTGAACCTGTCCTCTTCTTGAAGCTAAGTCACCGATAATATCACCCATATAATCTTCTGGTGTTACAACTTCTACACTCATCATAGGCTCTAATAAATAAGGGTCTGCTTTTTTACATCCATCTTTGAAACCCATTGAAGCAGCAATTTTGAATGCCATTTCTGATGAATCTACTGGGTGGAATGAACCATCAAATGCTGATACTATAACGTCTAGCATAGGATAGTTAGCAAGAACACCTGTATTCATAGCCTCAACACAACCTTTCTCTACAGCCGGGATATATTCTTTTGGAACAACACCGCCAACGATTTCATTGTTAAACTTGAATCCTGCATTAGGCTCATTAGGTCCAATTCTCAACCATACATCACCGTACTGACCTTTACCGCCAGACTGACGTACAAACTTACCTTCAACTTCAACTGTCTTCTTAATACCTTCTCTGTAAGATACTTGAGGACGACCTACATTTGCCTCAACTTTGTATTCTCTTTTCATTCTATCACAGATAATCTCTAAATGAAGCTCACCCATACCTGCGATGATTGTTTGACCTGTTTCTTCATCAAAACTAACTCTGAATGTTGGGTCTTCTTCAGCAAGTCTTGATAAAGCTATAGACATTTTATCTCTATCACCTTTTGTTTTAGGCTCTATAGCAACGTTAATTACTGGCTCTGGGAAGTTGATTGATTCTAAGATGATAGGAGCATTTTCTGGACATAATGTATCACCTGTTGTAGTTTCTTTAAGTCCTACTGCTGCTGCTATATCACCACAATATACTTGTTCAATCTCTTCTCTTTTGTTAGCATGCATCTGAAGTATTCTTCCGATACGCTCTCTTTTACCTTTTGTAGCATTATATACATAAGAACCAGCTTCTAATATTCCTGAGTAAACTCTTAAGAATGCTATTTTTCCTACGTGCGGATCTGTCATTATTTTAAATGCTAATGCACTGAATTTTTCATCGTCTGCTACTTTTCTTTTTACAACATTACCATCTAAATCTGTACCTTCTATTTCTGGTTTATCTATAGGAGATGGTAAATAATCAACTACAGCATCTATTAATACTTGAATACCTTTGTTTTTGAAAGCTGTACCGCAGAACATTGGGAAGAAATCTGCTGTTAATGTAGCTGTTCTTATAAGTCTTTTTATTGTAGGAATATCTATTTCCTCACCTTCAAAGTACTTAGTCATAGCTTCTTCATCATATTCAACAATAGCTTCTAATAATTCATCTCTATATTTTTCTGCTTGTTCTTTTAGTTCAGGTCTAATTTCTCTCTCTTCCATCTTCATACCGTCTTCAGATACCCAAACTATTTCTTTCATTTTTACTAAGTCAACAACACCCTCGAAATTGCTTTCTGCACCTATAGGTATAACTACTGGGTGACTGTTTGCTTTTAATCTATCTCTTGTTTGATCTAAAACAGCGTAGAAGTTAGCACCAATCCTGTCCATTTTATTAACAAAAATAGCTCTTGGGATTTTATAGTTACTTGCTTGTCTCCATACTGTTTCACTTTGAGGCTGAACACCGCCTACAGAACAAAAAACTCCAACAGCACTGTCTAATACTCTTAAAGACCTTTCTACCTCAGCAGTAAAGTCAACGTGCCCCGGAGTATCTATTAAGTTAATTCTATGACCATGCCAAAAACAAGTAGTTGCAGCAGAAGTAATTGTAATACCTCTTTCTCTCTCCTGCTCCATCCAGTCCATTTCAGCTGCACCTTCATGAACCTCACCTATTTTATGTGTCTTTCCTGTGAAATATAAAATACGCTCACTTAAAGTAGTCTTACCAGCATCGATGTGAGCCATAATACCAATATTACGTGTATTTTCTAACGAAATTTGACGTGCCACTTATTTTTCTCCCTTAAACATTACCACCTAAAGTGGGCAAATGCTTTGTTACCTTCAGCCATTCTATGTACTGTATCTCTCTTAGCAACTGCCTGACCTTTACCTTCTATCGCATCAGCTATTTCATTTGATAAACGCTCTATCATGCTTCTTCCACCTCTTTTTCTTGAAGCGTCTATAAGCCATGTGAATGCTAATGAGTTTTGTCTGTCTGGCCTAACTTCAACAGGTACCTGATAAGTAGAACCTCCAACTCTTCTTGATTTTACTTCTACTTGCGGTTTTATGTTGTTAATAGCTTCATTAAAAGCCTCTAAACCCTCTTTACCTGTTTTCTCTTTTACCAAATCCATAGCTTTATAAAAAATGTTTTCAGCTTTACTTTTTTTGCCGTCATACATTAATTTGTTTATGAATTTACTTATAACAACACTGCCATAAATTGGGTCAGCATTTATCTTTCTTGTTTGTGCTCTTCTTCTTCTTGCCATATTAATTCACTCCATTAAGCCTTAGGTTTTTTAGTACCATATTTACTTCTAGCTTTCATTCTCTTCTCTACACCAGAAGCTTCACGACTTCCTCTAACTATGTGATAACGACAACCAGGTAAGTCCTTAACCCTTCCGCCTCTTATAAGTACACGGTTGTGTTCTTGTAAAGTATGGTCTATACCAGGTATATATGCTGTTACTTCCATACCGTTTGTTATTCTTACACGAGCTATTTTACGCATAGCTGAGTTAGGTTTTTTGGGTGTAGTTGTTGTTACACGAGTACAAACACCTTCTCTTTGCGGACATTTCATTAATGCAGGTGATTTAGTCTTATTTACTATACGTTTACGACCTTTTCTTACTAATTGATTAATTGTAGGCATACAATACAAAACCTCTAATCTTTTATTTTTTTATTTTTACCCTTTATTAAAAAGGATTTATATATATTAAAATTATATCTTCAAACGAAACAGCTTGTAACAGCCGAGCTTTTATAGTATTTATCTACATAATTGTAAAGAAAACTAATACTAAACGCTTTAATCGCTTCTCTGAAAGTTAGAAAATTATAAACCAACAAAATAAAAAAATCAATACTTTTTTAGCGAATTTTAGAATTTTTTTTAAAATACACTCAATAAAACCACATTAAAATAAAATAATATATATGAAAATGTTAAAATAGTGTCTAAATTAAATGGACACCTATTGATTCTGTTGTTTTAGAAAAGGAAACTGCTATATGGACTACTTCATCTAATATAAAAAGTGCTTATACTAATAGAACAGCCATTAAATGGTATGAAGCTCAGCAAAAAATATTTTTAAACTCTAGGTTGTAAATAAACCTATAAATATTAATGATTATGTACAAATTATATATATGATAAATAATGTATTATTGAAATAATTTTTTATTAGTGATGTATTTTGTATTTAATATATGCATCGATTTTTTTACAAAATATAATGAGGCTATGATAAAAATAAAGTGCGATGGTATAAAAGATTTTTGGCATATTTCGTTTGAAATAGGTTTAAATATATATATTCTAATTACAGTGATAAAAAGATAAAGTAGATTATAAATGAACAATATAATAATAAAACATAAAAAAATAAAAAATATTTATATAAGAGTAAAGGAAGATTTTAATATATATGTAACGGCACCTAAAAGAGTGAGTAAAGAGTATATATATGGTCTTATAGAAAAAAGAAAAGATTGGATAGAAGAGAAGAAAAAAGAATTAAAAGAAAAAAATATTTATGATATAAGCAAAAAAGAATTAATAAATGGTGAAGAGATTTATTATCTTGGAAAAAGATACATGCTTAAGGTAATAACTTCGAAAGAAGAAAATATAACAATATACGGAAAAATAATGTATATGCAAATTAATATAAAAGATGATGAAAACTATAAAAATTTTAATATAAGAAAAAAGCATATACTTCTTGACACTTGGTACAAAAAAGAGGCTTTAAAATTGTTTGAAAGTCTTCTAAAAAAATATTGCAGCATAATGAGTTTAGAAATAAATTCTTTTAGTGTAAAAAAACTTAAAAGTAAATGGGGGTCATGCGATGTTTCAAAAAAGCATATCACTTTTAATCTGGAGCTTATAAAATACCCAGTTAATGCATCAGAATATATAGTAGTTCATGAATTAGCACATCTAATAGAACCTAATCACAGTAAAAAATTTTATAATATTGTTAGTCTTTATATGCCTGAGTGGACTAAAGAAAAAGAAATTTTAAATAATTTTTTCAAAAACAAATAAAATTAGTATATCTATATATTGAAATGATTACCTAAAAAATCCTGATAATATTTTAAATATCTATTATTTCTATATTATTTTTATTCTTTATTAATTTTATTAAATCTGCATACTCAAGAAAAACAGTAGCAGTATTATCACATGGATGGATTCCTATTATATTATTAGTTTTAGGCAACACTAAATCTCTATCTATCACTAAATTAACTATTCCATCTTTATCATATAAAAGCCCAAAAGGAGATACAGCTCCCTTACTTAAACTAAGATACTTATTCAAATCTTCTTCGCTTGCAAATGTAAGCTTTGCCTGCAATTTTGAACTTAAATCTTTCAAATTAAGTCTTTTAGATTCTTCCATTATTATTAAAAAATATCTCTTTGTCTTTCTGCAAAACAAAAAAATATTTTTTATTATTCTTCCTTTTTTATCAAGTTCAAGCTCAAGCATCTCTTCCATAGTATAAACTGCTTTATGCTCAACTGCTTCATAATTAATATTATTCTCTTTTAAAATATTATAAATCTCTTCTTTAGAACTCATATTTAACCTAACCTTTTATGCATGAAACTAAGTGATTATTTCCAATATCTCTTAATTTTACATTATCAGACAAACAACCATCTTCAGCATAAGGACATCTACTATAAAATCTGCATCCTTTTTTAGGATTTATAGGAGAAGTAACTTCACCTCTAAGCAATATTCTATCTTTTTTCTTATTTAAATCAATAGTTGGAATAGCTGAAAGTAATGCTTTAGTGTATGGGTGTTTAGGATTTTCAAACAAAGTTTTTTTATCACAGCTTTCTATTATCTCGCCTAAATACATAACCGATATATTGTTTGATATATGTTTTATAACAGATAAATCATGAGATATAAACATATAAGTTAATTTTAATTCTTTTTGCAAGTCCATAAGCAAATTAATTATTTGTGCCTGTATTGAAACATCTAATGCACTAACAGGTTCATCGCAAACTATAAACTTTGGATTAATAGATAAAGTTCTTGCTATAACTATTCTCTGTCTTCTTCCCCCATCAAACTCATGCGGATACATGTTATAGCTTCTCTTACTAAGACCTACTATATCCATAATCTCTTCTACTCTCGCTTTTCTATCTCTCGCATTATCATATATCTTAAAAAAACTTAAAGGCTCAGAAATTATCTCTGCTACTGTATATCTAGGATTTAAAGATGAATAAGGGTCTTGAAATATTATCTGCATGAATCTTCTCATCTTTCTCATATCATCATTATTTAATTTTGTTATATCCATGCCGTTATAATATATATTACCGCTGTCAGCCTCATGCAATCTCAAAATCACCCTTCCCAAAGTGCTTTTTCCGCAGCCAGACTCTCCCACAACTCCAAGCGTTTCCCCCTCTTTAATACTTAAATTAACATTATCAACAGCATGCAATTTACCCTTTGGCGTATCAAAATATTTATATAGATTCTTGGTTTCAATAAACATAAATAATAACTTCCCTTAAAAATTAAAATGACATTTATATTGATGATTATCACCCATTATATTAGGCTTCTTCTCTATACATATATCTTTTTTATATTTGCACCTAGGATTAAAATAACATCCGCTTGGCAAATCAGCAGGATTAACCATATCTCCTTCTATAGGTATAAGCCTCTCATTATCAACATCAAGTCTTGGTATAGAATTAAATAATCCTTTAGTATATGGGTGCTTTGTATTTAAATAAACTTCTTTAACAGAACCGCTTTCAACAATTTCTCCCGCATACATTATAAAAACTCTATCACAACTCTCTGCCACAACACCTAAATCATGCGTAATAAGTATAAGCGACATATCAAATTTTTCTTTAAGATTATTTATTATATTTAATACCTGTGCCTGTATGGTTACATCTAAAGCAGTAGTAGGCTCATCAGCTATTAGTATTTTAGGTTTCAAAAGTAAAGACATGGCAATAACAACCCTCTGCTTCATACCGCCGGAAAATTGATGAGGATATTCTTTTAATCTATCCCTTTGAACACCAACCAATTCAAGAAGCTCTATAATAGTATCAAGCTTCTCACCCCTACTCATATTGCTTTTATGACTATCCAAAACTTCCATTAACTGCTTTTCAACTGTCATAGCAGGGTTTAATGCAGTCATAGGGTCTTGAAATATCATAGAGATTCCATTTCCTCTTATTTGCTGATACTCTTTTGCATTGCAATGAATTATATTTTTATCTTCATAAATTATCTCTCCGTCCATAATAATTCCCGGAGGATATGGAATTAAACCCATTACAGATAAAGCCATAGTGGTTTTTCCAGCACCAGTCTCTCCAACTATTCCTATACTCTCCCCTTTTTTAAGAGATAAATTTATGCCATTGACCGCCTTTACTGTTTCATCTTCTTTAATGTAATGTACATGCAAATTTTTTATTTCTAATATATCTTTCATAATAGGCAACTCTTAATTTTTATTTGTTTTGTTATTTCATTTTAGGGTCTAATGCATCTCTAAGTCCGTCACCCAAAAAGTTAAAAGCAAGAACCATAAATATAATAGCTAAACCCGGAAATATAGCTATATAAGGATTAGTTTCCAAATAAACACTTCCTATCTTCAATATATTTCCCCATTCTGGTATATGAGGCTCTATTCCTAAACCCAAAAAGCTTAAACCGCTTGTAGATAACACAGCAGAACCTATATCCAAAGACATTCTAACAATTACAGGAGAAAGTACATTAGGCACTATATGCTTATATATAATAACAAAATTATTAGCCCCCAATGCCTTAGCCGCTTCTATAAACTCCATATTAGATACTGATATTACACTAGCCCTCACAGTTCTAGCATAACTAGGTATAGCACTAATACTAAGAGCTATTATCAATACAAAAACATTAGCACCAAATACAGCAATAATGGCTATAGCAAGAAGTATGCTAGGCACAGAATATAATATATCTAATATTCTCATTATAATGTTATCAGCTTTTCCCTTATAATATCCAGACAAAGCTCCTAAAACTCCTCCAACTACTATAGGTATGAGTGTGGATATCACCCCTATTATAAGAGATATTCTAGCACCAAATACTATTCTGCTAAAAACATCTCTTCCATAATTATCAGTACCAAATGGATATATTAAAGAAGGCGTTTGAAGCAAAGCTGTATAATTGTTTTCTATAGCATCAGCATAATTAAAAGTAAATGTACTCATTATTGATAGAGCAAATAAAAATATTACAAAAAACATTCCTATTACAGCCATTTCATTTCTAAAAACTCTATATAATATATCAACAAACTCTATGGATATATCATCATCTTTATGAATGATTTTTAATATCATAGTAATACCTGCTAAAAATGAAAATATATTTCCAATGAGTATGGTTAAAATACATATTGCAGAAATAAAATAAAAAAGCTTCTTGTTTTGTTTTATTTCTTTTATTGAAATTAAATACATTGATAATATAAAAAATAATGAAACTAATATTAAAATTATTATACCAAAATAAAAATTTTCAGGCAAAACTTCTTTAAATAAATTAATGCTTGATACAAATATAATAGCTATATTCACCAAAAAAGCCTCGAATATAAGTATATACTCAAGCTTTTTCTTCTTTGTTATCAAATGAAAACCAGAAGAAGCTGCAAAAATATTTGCAGACACTAAAAAAGCTATAAGAATAAAACCTAATTTCCTTGTAGAAGAAGATATATCATTATTAGTTTTTACATCTTTTTTTAATTTGATTAATACCAAGTATGAAATTAAAGCTGAAATAAAATATAATAATGCCGCTGAAATAGTGTAAACATTAAAACTCTTTTTAGTAAAATCTACAGAAAATAATAGTATAACAACTCCTACAAATAAAGAAGCTCCTATTGCAAAATTAAGAGAACTATATTCTCTAAATTTAATAAACTTACTCTCTTCTAATTGTTTTCTATAATCCATATTCACTTCCTATTTTTATCTGTTAATAATTTTTCATATTAGATTTTATTCTAGGGTCTAGAAAAGCATATAATATATCAACTGCCAAATTAACAACACTCACAACCACAGATACATAAACCACCCCCGCTAAAACCGCAGGTATATCTGGAATAAATTGCTTATCAACTATATAGCTTCCTATACCGCTTATGTTAAACACCTTCTCTGTAACAGCAGCCCCCCCTAACACAGCACCTAACTGCATACCAGCAGCAGTTATTATTGGTATTAAAGCATTTTTTAAAATATGCCTAAATATAACTACATTCTCATTTAAGCCTTTGCTTCTAGCTGTAAGTACAAAATCTGCATTTTTTATCTCAAGCATAGAAGCCCTAGTCATTCTTGCTATACTAGCAGAAAAACCTGTACCCAATACTATAACAGGCATTATATATGATTTTAAATCTCCTACAGAAAAAGTAGCTGGAAGTAAATTTAAATTAATAGAGAAATTCAATATAAGTATTAACCCTATCCAAAAATTTGGTATAGATAATCCTATTAAAGCAAAAAGCATAAAAATATAATCAAACAATGAATACTGCTTTATAGAAGAAATTATACCAGCAGGTATTGCTATAATTATTGCAAGCAAAAGAGACAAAAATGATATTGACAAAGTTACAGGAAATTTTCTAGCTATAGCTGAAAATATATCCTCATTACCCACATAAGATTTTCCTAAGTTAAAAGTCATAATATTTTTAAAAGCATTAAATAATTGTTCTATATAAGGCTTATCAAGACCATAAGATTTATTGAAAGCTTCTATCTGTTCTTTTGTGGCATCCTGACCCAATATATTTAAAGCACTATCCATAGGCGAAATATAAAGTATAGTAAATACTAAGAAAATTACCCCAAACATTACAAATATCATCATCATAAGTCTTTCAAATATATACTTCATATACCAATGCGAATATATATATATTAAAATATACATAGGAAAAGAAAATATTATAGAATATACAAAAAATATTTTATTCTCAAGCATACTGCTTAATACAGCAGAATTGGTAAAGCTATCTTTAAACTTTTTATATTTATTTTTATTTCTTTGTTTTTTTAATTGTTCTATATATTTTTTTACCCTTTCTTTTTTCTCTTCTTCGCTTATTTTTTTACCTAATATTTCTATCTCTTTTTCTATATGCAAATAATATTCTTTTTCTTTAATCTCTATTTCATCATCTGCATAATCATCAATAGCCTTATAAGAATTAGATCTTTTGTATTTGCTGTAGATAAAAAACTTTCTTATCCACAAAGCAATATAAGTAAATATTCCAAGTATTATTAATGCAGCTTTATAAAGAAATACTTTTTGCATTTTTTCAAAATTGCTGCTGATAGAAAAAATAATATTATTCATTTTTATATCTCTATATTTTTTTAATTAAATAATTAAGTAATTAAATAATAATAGTTTTGTAAATATATATATACCTACAAAACTATTTTTTATTAAGGATTATTTAGAAGCCACATTACTTTCTTCATAAGCTTTCAAATATTCTTTAGCTTTATCTTTATCTGCTGTTAAAACATTACCAGTATCAACTAATGGTGTAAGAGTAGTATAAGCCTTATAAGCATAACCATCATTAATAGCTATAAATGCATTTTGGTCCATAGAATATAAAATAGCCTTTCTTACATTAACATCTTTAGTAACATGTCCGTCTGACATATTAACAAAAGCAAATATTAAAGCATTACTTGGTACTGTTTGAAGAACCAAATTGCTGTCACTTTCTATTACTTTAAGTTTATCAGCTACTATATCATATAATATATAAAGGTCTCCGCTTCTTAAAGAAGATACAGCAGCATCTAAATCTTTTATGAATTTTATATTTATTGTTTTTATTTTAGGGAATTTATCAGTATCTGCCATAAATCCCGGATTTCTTTCTAAAACTATCTCATAATCATTTTTATAAACAGCAATATACTGTCCGCTAGTGTATAAAGTATTATTATAGCTATTTCCCTCTGTTATTGTTGATTCATCACCATAAGAAATATCTTTTTGAGGGTCATAATTAGCAACATTATAAGTATTTACTTTTTTAATTTGTTTTTCACTTACTATACCAGCAGATTGATGTGCTAAATAATTAAGCACTTGAGGAAATGGTGTTACTGTTGTAACTTTTACTACTTGATATACTCCATTTTTATTATCAGCCTGAGCAGAAGAAGAAGTAAGGGAAGTTATAGGAGCAGGTAGGTTTTTAGAAAGTTCTGTATAAACATCACTTGCAGCTGTTTTAGCATTTTTAAGTTCATTTATATCAGTTACTATAGAAATTTTATCCATACTGCTGTGAAGACTGTATGTTCTATGATTAGGAACACTATTTCTATCTTTAGCTCTGTTTAGTGAAAATACTACATCGCTAGCACCAACTCTCTCCCCGCTATTAACTGCTTTTCTATCTTCTACTTTAGCAAAATATATATCATCTCTCAATATAAAATAATAATCTTTATTTCCATTTGCTATAGCATAATTGTATGATAGAGAATTCTCTGTAGTTATTTGATCATTAGTAGTTAAAGTTACTATTCTCACATACATTTGATTATTAATAAAATTAATAGAACCATCATTTCCTTTTATTGGGTCTAAAGAAGTTAATGAAGATAATGACTGGCTTATATATAAAGGCTCTGTTTCATTTTTTGCTTTATCTACAAATGATATTTCTCCTGCATTAATAGAAGCAGCTTTATATATCTTCACTGTGTTTTCATCTAATATAGTTTTGTTGAAAGCTTGAGTTTTTACTCTATTGTATAGCGGTATAATATATGCATTTTCATCTATAATAATCTTTTCTATTTCAGAATATGTAGCTTTAGAATCTTCAAAAGACTCTGTTGCTGCTTTTTCTATGAGTTCATCTAATTGTACATTTGATATTTTAGAAAAATTATAATCGCCATCAATTACAAATAATGACCTTACAGCATAATCTGGATTTCCTGTTACAGTATTCCAACTAGTGATTGCTATATCATAATTATTAGCTTCCAACTGACCTATAAAACTTGCATAATCTGGAAGCATACTAATACTAGGATTAAATCCGCTTTTTGAAAGTATATCTCTCATTACATTTAAAGATTTTTCATCAAATGATTGAGCAATAATCTTAATGTCTACTTTGTTTTCAATGGTTTCTGAAGATTTTCCACATGAAATTGTTAATAATAATAAAAATAATAAAACTAAAAATTGTTTATGCATTTGAATACCCCTTGTGAATATTAATATGATTTTAATTTAGATAATGATGTTTATTTATAGACTAACTGCCTATTTAAAAGAATTTTATAGATGAGGAAAATAGTAAATTAAAGGAAAAAACATAAAACGTATACCTTATACTAATGATTTTTGAGTATATATTAAAATATAAAAAAATCAATTAATTTTTAATTAGTTTTAATAAAAAATACTTTTTAAAATAAAAAAATCCGTAAGAGCCTTTTAAAGCTAATACGGACTTAATAAGTCATATAAAAAAATAATTATTTCAATTCATTAAGCAAAAAATCTTCTAAATTATTAGATACTATTTTATTATGACCTGATGGAGTCCACTCTATCACTTGTCCCTTAGTATTCACCAATACCAAAAGTCCATCAACTCCAACATTTTGTAAAACTAAACAATCTTTTGGAAAACTATCATTTAATTCTCTTTCTTCTAAAGTTGCCTTTAATATGTTTCTATATCCTTTAACTCCAAGTCCAAAAAACTCTTTATCTTTATAGCTAAATAAACATATATCTTTTAAATAAAGACACATAGACTTATCTAACTTTAAATTAAGTTTATCTTCTAATTCTTTAATATTACTATCTGTTACATTTCTATCTTTATAAATATCTAATTCAATAAGTTTTTGTTTTAATCTATTCATAATATAACTCCAATTAAATTTTGTATTTAATAATTTATTTATTCTTCTATCTGTTTAGCTCTAGCCTGCCAATATTCCCTACGTTCTTCATTAAATTTCTCTCTATCAATTTCAGATTCTTTTTTTAAATCATGAAGTGTTGTATGATTATTTTTTCCTCTGTGTTCTTCTTTAGTTAACTCTGCTAAAGGAGAATCAGGCTTTTGACCTATATGATGAAGCTCTATAGGGTTGCCGTCTTTATCAAGTGGGGCTTTACCATCTTTCATTAATTCTAAATTTGTTTTTCCTGTATCTTCATCTATTTGATTATAGTCTATATCAGTTCTTTCAAGAGTTGGCTTTCCATTAACCTTTCCCTCTTTTAGAGGAGCATTTTTGTATACATCTAACTCTTCTTTAGTTCTAATACTATCATTAATCTCTTTTGAAAAAGGACTATTTTCTTCTATTTTTTTAGCATCTTCTGGAGACTTTTCCATATTACTAGTTTGACTTACATCAGATTTTATATCTTTAAAATCAGGAATAATATCTTTCTCTTTATTTTTTATATTTTCAGATTCTAAATTTTCGTATGTTTTTTCCATACAATTATACTCCTTTATTATAAAAATTTTCAACCCAATCACTATATTTATCAATTTTGCAAATTCCAATATTACTAGAATGCATTAACATTAAATTCATAGCCTCTAAAATATATTTTCTATCAAGCCCATTATCTATATTTTCAATATCTCTAATAATATTATTATGCCATATTTGAAAATCAGTATATTCCTGATTAGAAATCAATAAATCACTGCCATTTAATATATCATATACAGCTAATGAAAGTTTTGCATTATCAATTCTTTCACTTTTAAATATTTCCCTAATATTAATCTTTGCTGACTCAGCAATATTAATATCATCTAAAGAAGAAATAATATTAGAATCAATATTTTCATTCAATGATTTCTGTACTAAACATTTTAATATATTACCTTTGCTTGATTTATTTTCTATAAAGTTTTTATCTTCTATCTTATATGATTTTCCTTCTTCAATAGAATCATAATATTCAACTTTACATAAAACGCTATCAATCCAATTATTTTGATATACTGCTGCAACACCTGTATGAAGTTTTGCTAATTCTTCTATTTTATCATCATTAAGTCCAGCTGCTTTTCCAACCATTTCTCTGTCTGAATATTCAGGAAGTCTTAAAATAATCTTTGTATTAGTATTTCTTATAGCCGACATATCCACTGCTGAAGGGGATTGATCTGCTATAATAAATCCTTCTCCATAAGTACGCATTTCAGCAATAGAGTTTGAAAGCATCTCAACTGATTTTCCTACCAAATTAGAGCTCTCACTAACTTGTTCAGTAGATGTTCTTTTTAATATGTTATGAGCTTCTTCTAATATAGTAACATGTTTTAAATTCTGATTCATTGCTTGAGATGATGTTCTGTACTCTGAAAGCTTCATTATAAGTATACCCATTATCATTGATTTAGTTTCTAATGAACCAATTCTGCTTAAATCAACTATAACATTTTCATCAAACAATATTTTCTCATCTATTTCTTTAGATGAAAATATTCTTCCTATTATACCATTGGTAAGAGATTTAACTCTTGTAACCAATGAACCTGTATAATTGCTTTTTACTTCCTGAGAATAATCAGAAGATTCTATAACTTTTTTTAAATTATTCAAAACATCTATAAAATTAGGAAATATATTATCTCCGTATTTATTTACAGACATATCCAAATCCCATCCAGTATTAATATAAGATTTTTCAATAGCCTCTTTTAAAACTGCAGGCATAGCAGCATACATAGGCCAGCAAACATTGAATATATCTATAAGTCTATCAATATGTTCAAGTACATGTATACTTTTATTAAAGCTAAAAGGATTAATTCTTAAAAGTTCAGTATGGTAAGGATTAGTACCAAACACATGAACATCTTTTCTGTGACCAAATACATTTTTATATTCACCCTTAGCAGGTTCTATAACCATAAATTTTATATTTTTTATTATAAACTTTGATATTATATTATAAATTGTATTTGATTTTCCTGAACCAGTAGAACCTGTTATAAAAGTATGTGAAGCCAAACTTTTTAAATTAAGATTAACTTCTCTATTTTCTTCTTTTCCAAAATGAAATATTTTTCCTATATTAATACTATTTCTATCATCTATATTATCATAAGAAACTATTTCTCTAGAAAAAGGAGTATATTTTATAACGGGAACTCCCGCAACACTTTTTTGAGGAAGACCAGCCTGTATAGCTAATTCCATACTGCTTATTGTAACAGCAGGTGAAAAATTAGGCATTGTGTCATCTATATGAAACATAGGATGATACATTTTTGATATATAATTTAATACTTCTATTCTGTTTCTATTTTCATCATTCCATAAATTAATAGCCCCTATTTCTACAGAAGAACCTTCCCCTCTTATCAAAGACTGATACATACTTGAAACAACCCTATTTGTTTGTACATTATCTGTTATAAAATATGCAGCACTATTCCATACTCCTACATCTGCACATTCATTTATACGCTCCAATTGACTATCTATTTTATCTAAAATATTAGTAACCATTTTGTTTTCAGAAGTAACTTGCAAAGATTTATCATTACCTGTTGTTTTTGAAGTGCCTTCGGAAGTGGAAGAATCTTTTGTATCTGTATCACTGCGACCAATGGTATGCGATTTAGCAGTACCATAACTCCTAGCAAGCCCCATATTAATAGAAGAAAAAACTGTATTAGCCACTGTTGTTGCTACTGATGTACCTACAGTATTTATCAATGTCTTTCCAACTATTGTACCAATTGTTTGAGCCATTCCAATTGTTTTGGCTATGCCACTAGTAGTAGCCCATCCTTTTGAAGCACTAATACTTCCTCCCAATCCTACATTTGCCACTTTAGCATTTACTCCTACACTGCCTCCTACACTTGCTCCTACTGAAGTAGAATCTGTTTTAGCATATGAATTTGTATTGCTTACACTTTCAGTATTTGATATACTTTCACTTGTGCTTTCTCCTATAGACTGGCTATTAAATTGGGAATTAGTAACTGAGTTGGTTGTACTATTTCCAAATGTTTTTCCTACAGAGAAAGTTGTTGTTTTTGATTTTGTTTCTGTGTCTGATATACTTTTTGATATTGAATGGGAAATACCTTCTGTAAGAGTTTTTGTAACAGCTTCGCTTTCATTTGTAGAATAGCTTAAATGGGTTGTTCTAAAAGGAGATAATTGACTGTAAATACTCTCATATCCGCTTTTAATAGCTGATATCTCATTTTGCATTATAGGGTCTGATATTATAACAATAGTATATTTTTCCCCTCTCATAGCATCTATTAATTTTTCTATACCCTGAGTAAAAGAATTATTATCATCTTTTATATCAATCTTTTTTACCCCTGCTATAGAAGAACATGATGAAATGATATTACAATCTCTTGATATGTTATTTAATGTATGTTTAATTTTATCATTATCTACATTAGAAAGTTCTGTGCCTGAAAATATTCCTGTAATAGAATTTTTTAATACTTCCTTAGAGCTATTTAAAATACTATTTGCAGATGATGTGCTATTAATATCATCTATATTTTTTATGCCTATATATAAGTTTATTTCATTTTCATTACTTTCAATAATAGTTATAACTGATGAATTAGTATTATAAATAGCCTGATACAATGAAGAAAGTTTTATTTGATTATTTTCATTATTCTCAAAAACCAATCTATTAATCTTATAAAATCTTATATAATCAGATACATCCTTATTCTTAAGCTCATCAGTTAATGGAACTATATCCAAATTAGAAATAGTAGGCAAATATTTTTTCATAACAGCAATATCTGCCTTTATTAGAGAATTTATAAGTTCACTATTATCTCTAAGAAAATCTTCTTGTATCTTTAATTTAGGTGAATCTTTATTAACCTCAAGATACTGAAGATTTGTATTTACATCTTTTTTTTTACCATTTTCTTCTAACATAATAAATCCTATAAAGTGATAATATCTTCTAATTTTGATTTAATATCTTGTATCCATGCCAATTTGTTTTTTTCTTTTTCTATAAATTGTTCTAATTCTTCTTTAGTGATATTTTTATATTTTAAATCTTCTTTTTTTGATTTTAGAACATATTCTAGTTTCTCTATTTCTGATAAAATATAACTCTTTAAATTATCAATATTTTCAATAGAATTCTCTGTTATATTATCAATCTCCTCTCTCATATCATTTATTAATTTATTAAAAACATTCTCATTATACTCTTTTATATTAAACTCATCCCATAATCTTATATCCCAAGATTGTATATCCCACCATTTATCTTTAAACTCAGGTTTTAGTTCTATTTTTCTATTCAATATATAATTATTTAATGTATTATTAATATCATTAATAGAGCATCTGTCAAATAGAGTTTCAGATTCAATTGACAGCTCTTTAGATATAAATTTATACATGGATAATTCATTAAGCGTATTATAAATACTTATTTTATATTCATTAATTATATTTTTTAAAATAAGATTTATATTTTCATTTAAATAAGAATCTAATTCTACAGTTAATTGACTTAATAGTTCTTTTATCATATTATTGATATTAATTGTATATTCTTTTTGTTCTGGTATACTAATATTGTAGTTTTCATAATCATTGCCTTCTATTAATATAACATTCTCATTTCCATTTAAAGCACTTCTAGGAGTATTAGAGACTTTGCTATATAAGCTATGAATTACATCTTTAAGATCATCAATTCCCTTTTGCACATTATCTTTAACACTATTAATTCCTTTTTGAACATTATATCCAAACGATTTTTTTATAGTATCTTCAAATACTATATTCATTTCTTTGCGTAACCTTTCAGAAAAATTATTAAAAATATCTTCAAAATCTGTTTTAATTTTATCATACATATCTAATTTATTAATTTTATCACGGAAATATGGAATAGCAGATTCACAGAACTTTATTTGTTCTTCCATTTTCATAATTGTTTCTGAAATATAGCTGTTTTCATCTTCTTTTTTTACAAGTATTTCATTTATTTTATCTATAAAATTATTTTCATCTATATATAATAAAAATGATTTTATAGCCTTTTCCATTTTCTCAGCCATAGCATATTTTTCTAAATAATCTTTTATACCAAATTCAAGAGCAGGAATGCCTGAATATATTAAAATCTTTTCCAAATCATCTTTAGGATTATTTAATATATTTTCAATTTTTAATTTATTATTTTTTGAAATAGAAGAATATTGATTGAGATTAAACTCCTCATATTCTTCAAATAAATATCTTGAAGAATCAAAAAAAGATTTATTTTGCCTATTTCTTAAATCTTCTTTTTTATTTATTAATTTAATAATCATAGCCATTCTTGCAGATACAAAATATATATTTGGATTTACTATTTCAAAATCTTTTAAATATTGAATCACTTCTCTATGAAGCTGTTCAATAGAATCTCCGCTATCTATATCAAGTTCATCTACTTTATTAACAACAAAAATAAATCTGTCTTTTCCCTGTCTTCCACCCCTTTTCATAGCTTTTGAAATATCTTCTAATAATAATCTATTGTCTGTACTTTGATGAACTCCATCTATAACATATAAAATTAAAGGATCAGATTTATTAATAACTTTTCTAGTTTTTTCTTTATGTGTTTTATCACTGAAATTATTAGGGCCGGGGGTATCAAGTAAAACGAGCTCTAAAGTATCAGTATCTACAAATGGTATATCCATCTCTAAATCTATATAATGAACTTTTTCATCATCATTAAATTTTCTAATTATATCTATATCAGCATTATCTGACCTGTATGATTCATCATCAATTATATTTTCATTCTCATCTCTGCATAATACTGAAATATTATCCGAATTATCAACATCTTTAATTCTAATTATAGTAGAAGTACAAGCCTGTTTTTTCGAAGGCATAAGTTCTTTACCCAATAAAGAATTTATCAAAGTAGATTTTCCGCTGCTTACTGTAGCAACAACAGCTATTTCAAATTCTTTATTAATATCAGAATAAAATCTAGCAAATATATTTTCATCTTTCAATTCATCTATAGGAGATTCTTCTTTTATAGAATTGAATAATTTTACCAATTCATGTAATCTTGTATCTATTGATTTTACTTCATGCAATGAAGATTTAATATTAGTCTTATGTTTTTTATTAAATTCATCTATTTCAAATTGAATATCATCATAATCAAAAGAAGTACCCTTAAAATTCAAAACAAAATCTTCATTTATAACTTCATATAATTCAGGAATAAATTTATGAATCCAAGACTGGAGTCTTTTACTATCTCTGCTGTAACTATATATTTTAGATTCAGGATCAAATTTTATTCCATTTTCTTCTAATTTAAATTCCAAAGTAAAAGGATTATACTCAAAATAAACTTCTTTCATACTATTACACCAACTAAAAAATTATAAAAATATAGTTAACATATTTTACTATATAAATATAAAAAATCAAATAAAATTTATAAAAATAAAAAAATCCGTAAGA
This sequence comes from Brachyspira sp. SAP_772, assembly GCF_009755885.1. NCBI lineage: Bacteria > Pseudomonadati > Spirochaetota > Spirochaetia > Brachyspirales > Brachyspiraceae > Brachyspira > Brachyspira sp. SAP_772. Next base: position 397,427 of record NZ_VYIX01000003.1, read on the forward strand.
GTCTATTACAACTCCTACGGATTTTATTTATTTCACTTTTATTAATCAATAATTATTAAGCACCTAAAACACCGCTGATTAAGAATGCTGTAGCGAAAGAAACGATAGCGTAAAGTTCTGGGAATACAGCAACGATGATAGTGTTACCAAATACATCATAACCATTACCTATAGCTTCAACACCGTTAGCACAAACTTTACCTTGGAATATAGCAGAAACCATACAAGCTAAACCAACAGCAATACCAGCACCCAATATAGCAGCACCTTGGAAGATAGTGATGTCAGCAGTCAAATAAGGCTGCATAATAAAGAAAGCAGCAAAACCATAAAGACCTTGTGTACCAGGCAACGCACTTAAAACAAGACAGCTACCAAATGCATCTTTGTTTTTTTTCAAAGCTCCAACAGTAGTCATAGCAGAAATAGAAGTACCAACCGCACTACCAATACCAGACATACCTACCATTATACCCGCTCCTATATATCCTAATAAAAGCGCTGTGTTCATTGTAAAACCCATAGTTAAAATCTCCTTTTTTAGATTATTTTCTTTTTTAATTATTAAATATTTATATAAAAACTAATTAAGCTACCTTTTTAAGTGGCTTATATTCCTTACCGCCGCCCTCAAAACCAACGTTATTGTAGAACTCTACAAAAGTTAATCTCAAAGGGTGTACCAAAGCACCAAGTATGTTTAATGCGAATATAGCAATATGTCCAACTACTAGGAATACCACCATTATAACAACACCAACACCCGGTATAGCTTTGAAACTCATACCTATTTGGTTTATTACCAAAGCCAATATAGAACCAGAAGCACCTAATGCAAACAAACGTATATAAGAAAGTGTATCCCCCATTATACCAGTTGCAGCAAAATAAACACCAAGTATAGAGTTTAATACATCTGGTTTTTTACCAACATTAGAAAGTATTACTAAGAATACCAAACCAACAAGCATAGTTATATAATATATAGTGCTGAATTGTTTGATAACTTCCATTTTTTGCATATCACCCAAGAACCATAAAACAAGGCTCGGTATAAATAAAAGTTTACCAACAGCTCCAAATATATCACCTATAGAGCTAGTTTTAATTCTGTCTATAACACCAACTACTAAAGCAAAACATATATGAAGTACACCTATAAGTAATGCTGTATTAAATGGAGTTAAGAACCAATTTTCTTTTATGTCAGTAATTATTAAATACTTACTTAAAGTAGCAAATATAGGTATTTGAGTATTAGAAGGTATGCTTACACCAAAGAAACTACCTCCGTTTATAACACCCATAATAGTAGTACATATTCCAAGTGTTAAAGCAAGTATACCAATACCTCTTAATTGTCCTTTTAGCACAGTAAATAAACCTACCAAAGCTACTATAGTTAATACTATACCATAACCAGAGTCCCCAAAACAATAAGCGAAAAATAACGGATAGAAAACTGCTATCATAGGAGTTAAATCTATCTCGAAATAATTAGGCAATTGGAACAATTTTGTAATAAGCTCATAAGCAGAAGAATACTTATTGTTTTTAAGCTCAACAGGTACATTATCATCTTTTGTAGGCTCTTCCATTATGTAAGCTATTTTTTTGCTGTCGAGTAAAGTTTTAACTTCGCTCTCTTTATCTTTAGGTACATAAGCTTCAACATAAAGTATCTTGCCCTCTGTAACCTCACTAGCTACAAAACTCTCTTTAGCCTCTTCAAAATGATTCTGTAAATTAAGATTATCTACTTCTTTATTAATAGCTTCTATATATACCTGATTTTTTATTATATCATTTTCAATATCTTCTATCTTTTTATCAAGTTCAGATATTTGAGTTTTTAATTCATCATAAGATTTATTAGGCATATTAACAATATCAAAAGCAATTGCCTCTTCGCTGCCCTCTTTCTTGAAAGCAACAAAATAAACCTTACCAGCTTCTTCTTTTATAGCATAAGTAAATATGTCGCCAAAATTATAAGCTTGATACTCTTTTATAGGAGCACTAAAAAATGATATATCATAAGAAGTTTTTTCTTTTAAGTTGTTAATCTTATCAAAGCTAAAACTTCCAAAAGGAGCTATAATAGATAATTCTTTTTTAAGGTTATCTCTTTCAGCTTTTAATTTATCAGAAGATTGAGATAACTGTAAAACATTCTCTATTACATCAGAAGCTTTTTTGCTAGTATCAGTTGCTTTAAGATTAGATACATCTTTCTTAGCTTTTTTAGCATCAGATAAAGCATTATTTATAATAGTTTTAGCTCTATTAGCATCATTTTTCTGAGCGGCAATATTTTCTATATTTTCAGATGAAACACCGTTAGCAATTTCTATATGCACAACTCCAAGAGAAGCTAAATCATTTAGAGTTTTTTCCCTATCCTCATGAAAGACAAAGAGAGAGAGTTTCTTCATTTTTCTAATCATAAAGACGCCTCCTTAGCTCTGTTTCTTTCTTTTACTATCTTTTGAGAAGACTTACTTAAATTTTCTTCATCTTCCATATACCTTTTTATTTTGATTATAGCTGTTTTATACTCAGGAATTTGTACTTTCTCATAAAGGTTAACTTTCTGAGTAGTTTTTTTCCTAGCATAAGCCAAAGCATTTAATCTTGCCTCAGTCATTTCAATTTTTATTTGTAATGTCATGAGTAGTTCAAACATATTAATGGCAAGCCTAATCCAAGAAGGCATATTAAACATGCTGACATTTTCAATATCAAAATCTATTCCTGTTAATATAGAAACCTTAACACCAGCAATATTTTTTTGCTCAGAGTTTACATTTCTAATCTTAACAATCTCAGGAAACTCAGTCCAAAAACCATTATAGTTTTGATTTTGTTTCACAAGAGCTTGATATTCTTCTTTAAGTAATTCAATCTCAGCGGTAATCTTTCTCACCTCAAGACGAAGTGCTGCCTCTTTACTTTTCAAAGTAGGCAAAGCTTTCTCACGAATGGAAAGCTGGCGTCTTAGGTTTTGAAGAGCCGTTTTATTGTATTGAAACTTTAATGCCATATTTTTAACCTACTTTATTAATTATTTGTCCATTTACCGTATTGTTCTACTAAAGATTCTTTTATACCCACTTCGGCTTTACTGAAATATTTACCCATTAATTCCCAACCAGTCTCTAACATCTCATCAATTTTGATGTTAATGTCTATTGCTAATAATCTTTCAGAATATTCAGCAGCATATTTCAAACATCTTTCATCATATTCAGTTAAGTCGAAACCGTTTTCTTTTTTCATTTTAGCATTAGCAGCATCTGAATAAAGACGAACTAAAGTGTTCATTACAGCAGGGTGGTCTTCTCTAGTTTTCTTACCTATAACCAACTGTTTCAAACGTGAAAGACTTCTAAATGGGTCAATGATTGTTTTACCTATATCAGAGTCACGTCTTAAGTAAAGCTGACCTTCAGTGATGTAACCAGTGTTGTCTGGTACAGCGTGAGTAATATCACCTTCGTTAAGAGTAGTAACAGCGATAATAGTAATAGAACCGCCGTCAGGGAACTGAGCTGCTTTTTCGTATATTTTAGCAAGGTCAGAATATAATGAACCGGGCATAGAGTCTTTAGAAGGAATTTGGTCCATTTTGTTTGATACTATAGCTAAAGCATCGGCATAAAGAGTCATGTCTGTAAGAAGTACAAGAACTTTTTGCTTATGCTCAACTGCGAAATATTCTGCAGCTGTACAAGCCATATCAGGTATCAAAAGTCTTTCTACTGGAGGGTCATCAGTAGTGTTGATGAAACATATGATTTTGTCTAATGCTCCAGCTTCAGTAAATGTATTTTTAAATGATAAGTAGTCATCGTTAGAAAGTCCCATACCGCCAAGGATAATCTTGTCAGCTTCAGCTCTCAAAGCAACCTGTGCAAGTACTGCGTTATAAGGTTGGTCTGGGTCTGCGAAGAATGGGATTTTTTGTCCTGTAACAAGTGTGTTGTTAAGGTCAATACCAGCAATACCAGTAGCAATAAGCTCAGAAGGCTGTTTTCTTCTAACAGGGTTTACAGAAGGTCCTCCGATTTCTACCTCTTTACCTTCAACTTCAGCACCTCCGTCTATAGGCTCACCATAAGCATTAAAGAATCTTCCTGCAAGAAGTTCGCTTACTTTAAGTCTAGGAGGTCTGCCTAAAAATACAACTTCAGCGTTTGTAGGTATACCTTCAGTACCTTGGAAAACCTGAAGCGTAACAATATCTCCAATCATTTTTACAACCTGAGCAGGTCTGCCAGCCACTAGAGCCATCTCATCGTTACCAACATTTTCTGCTCTCAAAGATACAGTTGCTTTAGTAATTTGTACTAATTTTGTATATACTTTTTGAAATGCTTTAGGCATGTGTTATACTCCTTTCAGCAAATATTGATTCCATCTCAGCTGTGTATTTTTTGTGTTCTTCAGACTGATATACAGAATAGTTCATCTGTTTGAATGCGTTAATAAGTCTTTTAAAATAAGTACCTACTTCGCTGTAATCATCAAATCTGTAATCAGCTTCTACAACTTTCATAACTTGATTTAATAATTCTTTTTGTCTCTCTATTGGGCAGTTTTTATCTACTTTATCGAAAGCATCTTGCTGTAAGATAACGAAGTCTATAAGCTCAGCTTTCCATAAACGCTGATGGTATTCAAGAGGTACTGCGTCGTCACCCAAAATGCTTATTTGGTCGCTTGCTTCCTGACCTCTGCGGGCAATATCTTTTGCTCTAATAACTTTCTCAGACCAGCCTTTTTCTATATAAGTGTCTGAAAACTCTACGAACTCTGGATATTCTATGTATTTAGAATAAGAATCTAATGGGTCAACAGCAGGATATCTTTTACTGTCAGCACGTTTTTGTGATAATGCGTAGAAACATCTAGCTGCTTTACGAGTAGATTCTGTTACAGGCTCTTTCAAGTTACCGCCTGCAGGTGATACTGTACCTATGAATGTAATAGAACCAGTCTCTCCGTTATTTAAGTATACGAAACCTGCTCTAGCATAGAAACTAGAAATAATAGCTGGCAAGTCGATAGGGAACGCATCTGGACCAGGTAATTCTTCAAGTCTGTTAGACATCTCTCTTAAAGCTTGTGCCCAACGAGAAGTAGAGTCAGCAAGAAGAAGTACTTTAAGTCCCATTGACCTATAATATTCAGCTACTGTCATACCTACATAAACTGAAGCTTCACGAGCAGCAACAGGCATGTTTGAAGTGTTACAGATGATTGTTGTTCTTTCCATCAAGCTTCTTCCAGTTCTTGGGTCTATAAGCTCTGGGAACTCTGTAAATATTTCTACTACCTCATTAGCCCTCTCACCGCAAGCTGTCATTATAATTAAGTCAGCATTTGCGTTAGTAGCCAAAGCGTGCTGCAATACTGTTTTACCAGCTCCGAATGGTCCCGGAATAAATCCTGTACCGCCTTCAGTAATAGGGTTAAATGTATCTATAGTTCTAACACCAGTTTCTAACAATTTAAATGGTCTTGGCTTTTCTTTGTAAGCTTTAATTGTAAGTTTTACAGGCCAAGTTTGTACCATTGTTACATTAACTTTCTCGCCTTTAGAATCTTTTATAACAGCAAGTGTGTCTTCTAAACCATAATTTCCAGAAGAAACTACGCTTTCAACAACACCTTTACCTTCAAATTTGAAAGGAACCATTATTTTGTGGTCAATCCAACCCTCTTTAACAGCACCAATCCAATCTCCTGCCTCAACTTCATCACCAACTTTAGCTATAGGTGTAAAGTCGTATCTAGCATCTTTATCTTCAGTAAGATTGTTATATTTACCTCTTTCTAAGAATACACCTTTTAATTTATCAAGGTCATTTTGAAGTCCGTCAAAGTTTTTACCTAAAAGTCCAGGTCCTAATTCAATCTCTAACATTGAACCAGTAAACTCTACGGCATCGCCTAATTTCATTCCCCTAGTAGATTCAAATACCTGAGCACTAGCACTAGTACCAGATATTTTAATAACCTCTGCCATTAGTTTGGCATCACCGCAAGATACAAAACATATCTCGTTTTGTGAAACGGCTCCGTCCACCTCTATTGAAATTAGGTTTGATATAATAGCAGTTACTTTACCTTTAGTCATTTCTATCTCCTAATTAATTTACATTTTATAATGACGCCTTGCTTTTTAATGTTTCTACAAGCGTCTCTAAATGTTTCTTACCTTCCTCTTCATCTCTTCCGTTGATACTAACGGCATAGTTAAGATTTATATAATAAGCAAAAATATTATCTGTTGTGAAAGATTTTATAGATGTTAACTTATCCAAAAACTCCCCTACCAAAGAACATTCTATATTTTCCATATTATATGGGTCAGCCTTATCTGATGAGTTAAATGTCTCTATAATAGTGTTTATATAAGGTATTTCCCTACCTACACCAAAATCAGAAGCTGTAGATTTGCTTAATGCAGATATTAATGAATAATCTCCTATAAGCTCTTTAGCTATCTTATCGCTATTAAAACCTAAAGCCCTACCGTTTAAAGCTGCTAAAACATTCTTCATGTCTCTCATAAATAATGCATAATTCTTTATGAAATTATTACCACTATTTATCATTTCTTCATAATACAAATTCAATAAACTGTTTTCTATATGTCTAACGCTTTCCCATTCAACATTCTTATTATCTTCTAAAAATTTGCTCATATAAGTAGGTAAATTAGAGATATTACTGTATTTCTGTATCTCCTCTTTACTAAATATACAAGGCTCTAAATGCTTTGTATAAGGGCTAAATAACCCTTTTTGTTTTGCTATAGCATTTACTAAATTTTTATTGTCATTTTGATAAATAAGATATTTAAAAAACTTAGCATCTTTAGCACTTAAACTAGATAATATGCTTTGAGTAATTTCATTAATATCATACTTAGCCTTAGCATCAGATAGTTTCACTTCGGGAAGACCTGAGATAAGATAATAATATGATCCCATACTCGCCCCTCTTATTTACTAAATATTACTTCTTCTGTTTTAGCTTTGATATAATCACTGAAGAACTCTACAAAATCCTCATCTGTAAATTGTAATTGATAATTGCCATTATTAGGTACTATTTTAAAGCCGTTTGATAATTTTTTATCAAAGTTAATAGTAGCGTTATTAATAGCAGATTTTATAGACTTCTCGAATGCAGCATCTATATCTGCTTTTTTTGATTCTGGGAAATATACTGTTACATCAGAATTATCTGAAGCTATATCCCATTTTTTTACTACCTCTAAAATTAAATCTTTTAAAAATGCAGTATCAGCAAAAGCTCCTTTTAAGCCTTCTTCCAATACTTTAGAGGTTACTAATTCTTTTACTCTTTGCTTTAAAGCACTTATTGACTGCTCACCTGCCATACGAACATCTGTGATAGTGTTCTTATTAAGCTCTTCTGCTTTCCTTTGAGCTTCTTTAATAATTTCTTCTGATTTTGATTCTGCTTCTTTAATAATTCTATCAGCTTCACTTTTAGCATTAGAAATTATTTCATCAGCTTTCTTATTAGATTTTTCAACACCGTCTTGATATATACGTTCTAGAAGAGAGTCAAGTTTTTTATCTTCAGCCATGATATCTCCTTAACTTATAAATTATGTAATTATAAACATTATACGATATTAAACCATTTTAATGAATTCTAAAAAAAAATGCAAGCAAAATACAAAAAATATTGTTTTATGTTCGTATAATAATATAAAATTTACACTTCAATTATATCATTATTAATTTTGTACATATATGTTACAATTATATAAAAATTATATAAAAAACTATATTTATGCAGAAGCTTTTATTAACTTTAAAAAAATATTCTTTTATAATATAATAAATAAATAAATAATTAAAAACACATTTTAGGAAATATTATGCTAAAAGAAAACGGAATAAAAAAAATATTGATAGATGAAAACACTGTAAAACAAAAAGTTAAAGAGTTAGCCAAAAAAATAAATAATGACTATAAAGATAAAACGCCTTGTTTAATAGGGCTTCTTAAAGGTTCTTTTGTATTTATTGCAGATTTGGCAAGAGAAATTGAAACGAATATAGAAATTGACTTTATGATTGTATCTAGTTATGGAAATGATAAAATAGGCTCTGAGATTAAAATATTAAAAGATGTTGATATAGCACTTAGTGGAAGAGATGTTATTATAGTAGAAGATATTATTGATACAGGTTATACTTTAAATAAAATCTGCGAAGTTTTAAAAACAAGAAATGTTTCTTCACTAAAAATATGCACTCTTCTTAATAAGCCGTCAAGAAGAAAGGTTGATATAAAAATTGATTATAACGGTTTTGATATAGAAGATGAGTTTGTTGTAGGCTATGGCATTGATTATGCTCAGAAATACAGAAATCTTCCGTATATTGGAGTAGTTGAATAAAACTCTACCCACCGCACGCAAAATTAAATTAACAACATAAATAAATTTACAATTCTAATTTTATTACACAATGAATATGCATTAACCGTGCGTTAAACAGATTTAAAACCTAATTAAAACTTGGGTGGGGACAAAAAATATAATTTAAACTTTTAAATGTATTTAAAGCTTTAAATAAAAACAAGTTATCAATTCTAAAGGGCGGGGTATGTAGATAAAATTTAAAAATTATTTTTTATCAACTTTTTCCCGTATCAAAAAGTTGCAAAAAGTACAAATACTAAAGTTTTATATATTGTAATATATATAATAAAAAATAATCTATATATTTTAGATTAAAAATGTAGCCTTTTTGGTTCTTTGTGGCAACAAAAGAACTGGGGGTTCGGGGGCTAGTCCCCGAGAATAAAAAAATTTAAAAAATATATTCTAAAATAGCTATATTTTGTTATATGATTATTTTATTCAACTTTTCCAGTGGCTTGCTGTGCGGACTTCGTAAAAGTTTTTACACTACGGGTACTTTTTACAGGTGCCTAGTCCCCACAAATAAAAAAACATAAAAATTATATTGTTTTTTTTCCCGCAGCAAAAAGAACCAAAAAGTGCAAATGTTCTAATCTTTTATGTTAGGAATATGTATTAAATATGGTATAACATCATAAATTTTGATTAAAAATGCAGTTCTTTTGGTTCTTTTATACCAATACCGAAGGCACTTCCTACGGTCGTAAAAGAACTGGGGTGCTACCCTACGGGCACGCTTCGCAGGGGGCAAAGCCCTGCAATATCTTAATTTAAACAAATAATTTTTAACAAGCTTAAAATTTTTAAAATATAGTTAAACAACTATATTTTGTCACATAAGTTTTTTATTTTTATTCAACTTTTTCCCGTAGCAAAAAGTTTTTACCCTACGGGTACACTCCCCGAAAGTACAAATATTTAATCTCTTCTAGGTTTCACTAAAGTGCAAATTTAAGAGAATAATACTATTTTATATATAAAATAAATTATTAAATTAAAACAATATCAATATTTATTTAACTAAATAATTAAAAATAACTCTCAATAAATTTCAAACTAAATTATCACTCTCTGCTGAAATTTTGGTATATAAACTTAAAAGGTATATATATTTTGCCATTCTCTGCATAATCACGCACCAAACCTTGTGGAGGCGGCTTTAATTTCTTGGCATATTCTATAGCCTTCGAGCATGAATTGTCTAAACTGCTTTGACCTAATTTTGAATTGCTTAAAAATTTCTCAAAAATAATATTTCCGTCCAAATCTATTGATATAAGCACTTCCACTTCATCGCTTCTTAAAAGACCCAAAAAATGTGCCTGATTTGGAATAGTCAAATACCAAGAATCTCTTATAGAGCCAACCAAAGTATAAAAATACCAAAAATATTCTTGAGCTTTTGTTCCAAGTTGTATGCTTCCTGTTTCACTTGATAACACCACTGCCCTATCTGCTCCGTCTTCAAATGATGCTGGTATCTTTGTATCGCCTTTAAGACCGGGATTTTTTGGCTTATAAGTTTCAACCTTTTCTCTGCTTATCTCATCGCCTAAATCTTTTTGTTTTTGTAAATTGTTGTTATTATTGTTTGGATTTATATTATCGCGTCTTTCAACTATTGGGCTATTAGCTCCGTCCCCCAAAAAAGAAAAAACTGAAGCATCTGAAAATACTTTTGAAGGTGTTACATTTACCTGCCCTCTTGATACTAATGACTTGTCTGAAGCAAATGGAGTATCTTCGTTGTTTTCCTCTTCCTCTACATCTGGAGTCTCTACCAAAAACATATAATCATCTTTTTTATTTTTCTCTTCTTCTAAGATTTTTTTTAATTCATCATTATACGCAAACAAAGATTCCACTATATAAGTATTTACCAAACTCAATACAAATATATGAAGTATAAATGCAACTATTACTGCGAATATAGTATCTTTCTTTTTAACTATTATAGTTTTTAATTTATCTAAAAAATCTTTCATAATATGTTTTATAATAAAATAGCTATATGTTCAATTATAAATTAAAACTCTAAAAATTTGAATATAGTCAAATGGTTTAATAAACTAATAATTGTATTTCATTATATAAGTTTTTATTTTATTCAACTTTTTCCAGCCTCCACTGTGCGGACTTCGTCAAAGTTTTACCTTACGGGTACACTTTACGAAAGTACAAGAGTTTCAACTTTATATTTTAATTTCTATAAAAGTAAGACTTTTAAAAATGCAGTCTTTTTGCTTCTTTGGGCCATACCCACAGGCACTTCCTTCGGTCGCCAAAAGAAGTGGGGGTTCTACCCTACGGGTACGCTTCGCAGGGGGGCTAGTCCCCGAGAATAAAAAACATAAAAATATTTTTTAACAAACTTAAAAATTTTCATCGTATATTAAAACAATAATTTTCTATCAACTTTTTCCCGCCGCAAAAAGTTGCAAAAAATGCAAACGTTTTTACTCTATATGTTGGAATATGTATTAGTATGAAATAATACTTGTATTTTTAGCTAAAAAAATACAGCCCTTTTGCTTCTTTGTGGCACGTCGCAAGGGCATTCCCTTAGGTCGCAAAAGAAGTGGGGTGCGGGGCAAAGCCCTGCAAATATATTATTTTAAATATTTTAATAAAAAATTTAATATATGTTGAAAAAATTTTAAGTTAATTTTATTGTTCTTTTTCCCGCAGCAAAAAGAACCAAAAAGTGCAAATGTTCTAATTTTTTATGTTAGAAATATGTATTAAACATTTATATTCTAGTTTCTATAAAAGTAAGACTTGTAAAAATGCAGTCTTTTTGCTTCTTTGGGTCACGCCACAAGGGCACTTCCTTCGGTCGCAAAAGAAGTGGGGTGCTACCCTGCGGGCACGCTTCGCAGGGGGCAAAGCCACCACAAATAATAAACTCAAAAATTTTTAATATATAACAAAATTATCAAAAACTATCGTTCGTTACTATATATAAAATACCATCAGAATCAACTATATAAGCTTCTCTGTAATTATAATTCTCATTAGTGAAAAAATTAGTGCCCATAAGAAAGGCTGTTGTAGATAAAGCATCAGCCTCTTCTGCATTGGTGTGTACAATAGTGGCTGATATTGCATTATAAGTAGGATAACCTATTTTAGCATCTATTATATGATGATAATTAGTGCCGTTTTCTACAAAAAATCTCTCATAATCTCCGCTTGTTACTATAGTATAATTTGTTGCCTGTATTAGAGCTAAATATCCATCTTCATCATTTCTAGGGTTTCTTATTGCTATCACCCAAGGATTGCCTCTTGAGTTTACTCCATTAGCATAGGTATCTCCGCCATAATCTATTAAATAGTTTTTTATATTATAATTTTTAAATATATCTATTAACTTTGTAACAATATAACCCTTTCCATAAGAGCCGAAATCAAAAGTTAAATTATCTCTAATCTCTATAAACTTCTTGCCGTTGTTAGTTATAATGCTTACTTTTGAATAATCTATTTTTTTTAATGCATTTTCAATCTCTTCTCTCTTTGGTACAGTTTGATTTTCTTTAACACCAAAACCCCAAAGCTCAATTAACGGTCTCACACTTATATCAAAAGAAGGATTTATTTTAGAATATCTTAACCCTGTTTCAAATAAATGTGCCATATCTTCAGAAATTTCTACTCTGAGAACATCGTTTTTATTTTCTAAACTTTTTTTATTTATAATTGCTATTTCGCTATTTTCATTATACGGATTTAATATATTGTCCATTCTATTGATTTCATTTGTTATAGCCCCCACCAAATCATACATTTTTTTTTCTGTAGTTTGAGCTGTGATGTTTAATATAGTATCGCTTATTGCTATTGTTGTAGATATATATTTTTCTTTGTTTCTATAAACAAAAAGTGTAACAATTAATGCTGCTACTACAATTAAAATTAATAGATAATATTTTTTCTTTGATGTCATAAAATCTTCTCTTTTTTGTAATTATTCTTTTTAATAAACTTATTAAATTATAATATAGTTAAACAACTATGTTTTGTCAAAAATAAATTTTTTATTTTTATAAATGTATTGTTAATTTTTTTATTGTTCTTTTTCCCGCAGCTCGCGGTGCGGACTTCGTCAAAAGAACCAAAAAGTGCAAGTATTTTAACTTTATATTTTAGTTTTTATAAAGTAAGATTTGTAAAAATGCAGTTCTTTTGCTTCTTTTATACCAATAAAAGAAGTGGGGGCGTGGGGGCAAAGCCACCACAAATAAAAAACTTAAGCAATATTGTTGACAAATTTAAAAATCTTCAGTATATCCTAAAACTCTTCTATCTTCTTTGTAATAAAACTTATAATATTTTCTTTTGATACCTTTATAGGTTCATTGTCTTTTTCAAAATATATAAAATTACCGTCTGCACTTCCTGCCACACCAAAATCTGCATGCTTAGCTTCTCCCGGACCATTAACTACACAACCCATTATAGCAATAGTGATATTTTTCTTTATATTTTGTACATGCTTTTCTATAAAACTAGCAACCTCTTCCACATTCACCTGACATCTTCCGCAAGTAGGGCATGATATTATCTCAACAGAAGGCTCCTTTCTCAAACCCAAAAACTTAAGAAGCATCTTTCCTGCCATAACTTCCTCAACAGGGTCGCCCGTAATAGAATATCTTATAGTATCCCCAATTCCTTGCATAAGCAAATATGATAAAGCACTAGTACTTTTAATTAAAGAACTCCTTAATGTACCAGCCTCTGTAACACCTAAATGTATAGGATAATCAAATTTCTCTCTAAATAATGTATTTGCTTCTATTGTAGTTTTTATATCAGATGCTTTTAATGATACTTTTATATTTGTAAAGTTTAAATCTTCCATTAATTTTATATGGTCAGAAGCACTTTTTACCATATTTTGAGCATTTACTTCCTTGTATATAGCTCTGTCCAAACTTCCGCCATTAACACCAACCCTTATAGTTAAATTTCTGTCTTTTGCCTCTTTTATAACCTCTTTTACTTTCTCTTTATCTTTTATATTACCCGGGTTAAGCCTCAAAGCATCAATACCGCTTTTCATGCTCTCTAAAGCAAGTCTATAATCAAAATGTATATCCGCTATTAAAGGAAGTTTAGTTTGTTTTTTTATCTCTTTTATAGCTTTAGCCGCTTCCATATCAAGCACAGCAAGCCTTACAATATCAACACCAGCCTCTTCAAGAGATTTTAATTGATTAACGGTATCTTTAACATTTCTAGTATCAGTATTTGTCATAGATTGTATACTAACAGGATTACCTCCTCCTATTAGTATATTTCCGACACTAACTATCTTACTCATATTGCCCTCATAATAAATTTTATAAGTACTAATTTTATAACCTAATAACAAAATTGTCAAAGTATTTCGTATGATGATTGGTGTTTATTTTTTTCTTGATTTTTTGCTTTTTTAGTATATAATAGCATTAGATATTTTTTAAATTAGTAGAATAAATTACTATAATAAATTAAAGGCTTATTTAAAAAGAATTATGTATAAAGTAAATAGTTATGTTGTTTACCCTATGTATGGAATATGCAAAGTCATAGGTATAGCAGATAATAAAGTAAATTCTTCCATTGTAGAATGCTATATACTTGAATGTGAAGGTGAAAATATCACATTAAAAGTTCCTATCAATAGAGTTAAAGAATATCGTATACGTAAAATAATATCTAAAGCAGAAGCTGAAAATTTTTTGAACCTATTACAAACTAAACCTCATGATATAGAAAATAATTGGAAGATTCGTTATCAAGAAAATGAAGAAAAATTAAGAAGCGGTGAAATTCAAGATACTATAGAAGTGGCAAGAAGTTTGTTTACTAGAAATAAATTAAAAGAACTATCTGCAAGCGAAAAACGTTTGTATGAAAAAGCATATATGTTTATAGTAAATGAAATTAGTATAGCATTAAAAAAAGATAAAGATCAAATTGAAGATATAGTGTCTAATGCATTAGAGAAATCAGCTAAAAAGTTTAAAACTAAACCCGCTGAAAAAGAACTTATTAAACCAACTAAAAATACTGCTAAGCCTGCCAAAAAAAAGAAAAAAGAAGAGTGAAATATTTATTAATTTATTCTATTTTTTTAAAATAACTAAAAACATAAAAATAACTCAAGCTCTTTTTAGTTTTTAAGGAGAAACTGTTATGTGGAGAATAATTTATTTTGCTTGTTCTATTTTAGCACTTATATTTGACTATATTTATAATAAACTTTTTAATATAAATACTATTATATTTTTTATTGTAAGTTCTGTTATTATAGTATTATTAGATTTATTTGTTATAAGAAAAAGGTCTTCAAAAACAACTTTGGTAATTTTTCTATCATTCTTTATAACAATAATAACTGTAATACTTACTCTAAATGTTATAAATATTATTGGTATTAATTTATCTTTAAATAAAAAACTTATAATACTATTTATTGAAGGATATTTAACTTTTTCTGTAATATCATCACTCATACCAAATATATCAAACATGCTAAAACTTACAAAAACTGATAAAATAAAAACAGCTAAAATATTGGACACTTCTGTTATAGTAGATGGAAGAGTATATGATATAGCAGAAAAAAAATTCTTTGACGGACTTTTAATACTTCCAGAGTTTGTAATAAAAGAAATACAATTTTTAAGCGATTCAAGAGACCCACAAAAAAGAATAAGAGGAAGAAGAGCATTAGAAATATTAAATAAAATGAAATCTTCAAAAAACATATTACTTTCTGTAACAGATGTAGATTTTCCAAACATCAAGGAAGTGGATTTAAAACTAATAGAGCTCGCCAAAAAAATGGATGCTAAAGTTATTACGAATGATTTTAACTTGATGAAGGTAGCTTCTATACATGGAGTAGATATATTAAATATTAATGATTTAGCTAATTGTTTACAAGTTGTAGTACTTCCGGGAGAAACTATAAAAATTGATTTAATAAGAGAAGGTAAAGATAAACAGGCATTAGGTTATTTAGAAGACGGCACTATGATAGTTGTAGATAATGCTAAACATTTAATAGGCAAAACTGTTGATATAGAAATAGATAACGTGCTTCCTAAAGAGGCAGGAAGGGTAATATTTGCTTCTTTGGTAAGTAAGCAGCAAAATAATCAGCAAAACAACAATAAGAAAAAACAAAACCGAGAGCATAAATAATTTTTAGTTAATTTTTTAATGTAGAAATAAATTGGGTTTTAAAATCATTTTCATTATAAAAATTAACATCTTTTAATATAAAATCTTTTAATTTTAATACTCCACCACATTTTGTTTTTTTATTTGCCTTTTGATACACATGATTATTAATCCCTAATTTTGGATTTTTTTTAATACTATAAACTAATATATATTCTATATTTGATTTTGAAAACTCAACTATGCTGTCTATATATTTACTCCCATCATTATATTTTATATCTGACAATATGAATAAACTATCATATATTTTTGTTTTTATATTATCTTCTTCAATTTTACCATTTTTAAACTCTAAAAAATAGAAATGACTATTATCCATAATATATAATGCATCATTAGAGGCTGGTGGATCATCTAAATTTTCATTATCTTTATAACACTTCGCAACTTCATCAAAATTAATGGCAGTAAATTGACTATTTGTCATATAATAATTATTACAAGTATCTAAAGAAGTATTCTCTAGAGTATCTATATTATTTTTTAATATATCAGGTAAACTATCTATTATATCTTGTCTCATAATGAAATTACTTTGTTAAAAATTACTCATCAAAACTATTTTCCAAATCTTCCAACTTCTCTATAGGCTGAGCCATTAAACTATATATATCTTCTATACTTTCATTTACCAACTTAAAAACAGAGTATTTATTTTCTATATCTGATAAATAATAATTAGTTTTTTCCTGCATATTATGCAGTTTAGAATACATCTCTATAGCTTCCAAAAAATAAGGGCTATGAGTAGTTATTAAAATATATATATTAAATTCTTTTTGTAAAAGCACTATTATTTCAGCATATAAAAGCTGCCATTTAGGGTGAAGATGTATTTCAGGTTCATCTAATACTAAAATATCATCTTCTTTTAATGCATTTCTCTCTAACAGCATTTTTATAATAGCAAAAGATTTTAAACCTGCTGATAGATTATGTACTGATATAGGTTCATAAAAAATTTCTTCTTCTAAATAAAATTCTTTGTCTTTTTCTAAAATTTTTCCATTTACTGCATTTGATAATTTATCATATATATTTTTTAATTTTTCTTCTGTTAAAATTTTATCTGATATACTTGGTTTTTCTGAATATAATATATTATTTATTAAATGCGATTCTTGTATAGACAAAGAATAGAAATAATCGTTTCTATCAAAAATAAAAGGATTATCTATGAAATATATATTTCTTTTATTCAAATAATTTAGGTTTGTATCTATACACTCATCATCTTTGAATTTAAAATACAAATCTAATATATTAATTTCTGCTATAGTATCTCTTTCTATTCTGCTGTTTATTTGTTTATTAAACATTTCATTAAAATATTCTTCTATTTTTTTATAACCTATTTTTTCATCTGGTATATTAATATATTCTTCTATTCTTTTAGATACTTTTTTTATATAGTCAATAATATTTTCATCTTTTATATCAACATATCCTGATAAATTAGTTATTAGAATATCATATATATTTTTTTTAGACTTGATATGAATAGAATATAAATTATCTGACATATCATCTAATCTATATTCTAATAATTCTAAATTTCTATAATTAATAGTTTCATATTTTACAAATAAATCATATAAATTATATAACTCTTTTCTAATAGATAATTTTCTATCTAAATATATTTCTTTTTCAAGATTATTAAATGAATTAAAGCAAGAAAATAATACTTTTCCTACTGTAGTTTTGCCTGTATTATTTTCACCTGCTATTATAGTGATACCGTCTATTTTTATTTCTGCTTCTTTTATTCTGCCTAAATTTTTTATATTTAATTTCATACTATTATCCTAAAAAGATAATCGGATATTTTATTATTTATTATAATATCATTTTTATGTTTTTTGTATATGTTAAAAAAATTAATCTTCGTAGGTTTTAGTGCTGTCATCTACATGTATTTTGTTTTTGTCATACACTATAGGAGCAATCTTTTCAAATAATATAAACAACGGTGAAGAAACTATTACTGTGAGAGGAAGCCCTACGAATAACTCCGAACGCATAAGAACAGCAACACTTGATAAATCTGCATATATTGCCATTACAAAAAATAAAGCAATAATCTTTATTAAATATCCAACTAAAGTAACAAATATTCCCGCTGCAATCTGCTTAATAAATATTCTGCTGTTAAAGAAACCAACAACCAAACCAATATTAAGAAATATTATAGCATAAGAACCAAATGTAGAGCTAGAAACAATATCCTGCATTATTCCTATTAAAAAGCCATATATAATTCCCTCAAAAGAACCATATCTAAATGATAAGAATACTAAAAATATAAGAAGCAAATCAGGCTTAGCACCTAATGTTATTCTAATCAAATCATAAGCAGGAGAAGATTGTATTATTAAAAGGATTAATGAACTTATTATAACAGTTATTGCTCTTTTCATCTATTTGTAACTTCACCCTCTTCATATTCTTCATTAGCAAGCATAATAATTTCTCTGTCTGGAATCTTTTTTATTACATACACATTCTCTAAAGTAGAAAAATCAACTATAGGCTCAATGTATAAGTCGTGAAAGAGTCCATAATTTTTTTTCTCAACTTTAAACACATTTCCAACCAATATGCCGCTTGGGAAAACTCCGCCCATTCCGCTAGTATAAACTTTTTCTCCCTCTTCAACATCAATCTGCAAATCAATATACTGCAAATGTGTTTGAGTGGAACGAGGATTCTGACCGCTCATAATACCAGTAGCCTTAGAACTCTCAAGCATAACTGATATTTGAGACCTCTCGTCTATGAGAGATAAAACTCTGCTGTTATATTGTCTTACTTCTACAACCTTACCAACAAGCCCCTTGTATCCGCTTTTATATGATATTACAGGCATACCCACAACAATACCATGAGCCCTTCCTTTGTTTATCACTATAGTGTTGTAGAAGTTTTGAGGGTCTTTTGAAACTATCTCGGCATATTCTAAAGGGTATTCATCGGTAGGAGCTTCATTTAATAATGCTCTTAATCTTGAGTTCTCCTGACGAAGCTGTTCATATTCTAAAGCTGTGCCGTTTAATTCTGCTATTCTATCTCTAAGCACTTGAAGCTGACTTTGAAGTGTAAATATATCTGTAATGCTTGTATAAAGATAAACAAAAGCCTTTGATATGTTCTGTGTAGCATTTTGCACAGGATAAACACCGAGTGCATATATAGAACGCAAATCAAAAACAAAATTACTCCTATTAAGAACCATAAATATTGACGCTACAAGACTAAGCGTAATATAAAGTATAAGTAATTTGTGTTTTAATATATTATTCACTTTTTAAGAAAATCTTCTATAATTTTTTAAATTTCTAGTCTCTTCTATAAACTTACCGCATCCAATAGCCACACAAGTAAGAGGGCTCTCTGCAAGTATAACAGGAACACCTGTCTCTATAGATATTAAATCTGTAAAACCCGGAAGTAAAGAAGTTCCTCCACTCATAACAATACCTCTCTCAACAATATCAGCAGCTATCTCTGGAGGAGTTTGATTAAGTACATATTTTACAGCCTCTAATATTTCAAGCAATATATCTGATATAGCATCTTTTACTTCAGCACTGTTGATAGTTAAAGTTTTAGGAAGACCAGATACAGAATCTCTTCCTCTTATGTCCATAGTTTTAGATATATCGCCCTTATAAGCATGACCAATATTAATCTTAATCTCTTCAGCAGTTTTTTCACCAATATATAAGTTGTGAGTTCTTTGCATATATTTTATTATAGCATCATCAAGCTCATCGCCTCCCACACGTATAGAAGCACTGCGTACCATACTTCCAAGTGAAAGTACAGCAACCTCAGTAGTACCGCCTCCTATCTCTATAATCATATTACCATGAGGCTCATTAATAGGCATATCCGCTCCAATTGCAGCAGCCCTAGCTTGCTCTATTAAAAATATAGTTCTAGCTCCTGCCTGTTCGCAGCTTTCACGTACAGCACGTCTCTCAACTTCTGTAATACCTGTAGGAATACCTATAGCAATTCTAGGCTTTACTAAAGTTTTTTTATTGTGAACTTTATTGATAAAATATCTTATCATCTTTTCAACAGTTTCAAAATCTGCAATAACCCCGTCTCTCATAGGTCTTATAGCCGCTATAGAATTCGGAACCTTACCCAACATTCTTTTAGCCTCATTACCAACAGCTATAACATTTCCAGTACTTTTTTCTATAGCAACCACAGAAGGCTCTGCTAAAACAATTCCCTCTCCCTTAACATAAACTAAAGTATTTGCAGTACCTAAATCTATTCCCATATCACTTGAGAACATATTATACAACCAACTAAACATATATACTATAATCTCCTTAATGCATCCCTAGCGGGTTTATAGTTATTATCTATTTTTAATGCTTCTCTAAACATAGCAATCGCTTCATTAATTCGCTTTGTTCTTCTAAATAATTCCCCTATACTATAATATAAATTAGGATTTTTGTCATCTAATAATAATGCTTTTTTGTAAAAAAATTCGCTTTCTTTATATAGCCCCTGCCTATAATATAAATCCCCAAGCTTAGAATATGATTTAGCCTCAAGCTTATAATCATTGTTAAACTTACCGTCTATATAAGAAAGTATCTGTATTGCTTTGGTGTAATTTTTATTTCCTTCATAAGCAATCGCAAGTTCATAATATAATTCTAAGTTTAAAAACTCTTTATTGTTTTCTGTATCTCTTTCTATAGCATATTCTAAGTTCTCTATTGCCTCTTCATAATAACCAATCTCATAACATATCTTAGCAAGCTCTATTACAGTAGATACCCTATTATCGCCATTTTTTATAGCTTCTAAATAAGAATTATAAGAATCTATATAATAAGAACTTCCAAGCCTCTGAAATCCATATGCTAATCTCTGATATATTATATATTTATTCTTTATAAACTTTGATGTTAATAACATCTGCTTTGCATATTTAGTAATATTCTCGCTTGCAGTTGTAATAATATCTTTGTCTGTAGTTATTAAAAGAATATTATAATATAAATCAATACCTGCCATTAATATGTTTTTATTTAATGGTTTTCTGCTGTAAAGATCTTTAAATATAAAAGAAGCATTATCATAATCTTCTAAAGCTATATAATCATAAATATATCTAATTCTTTTTCTTTCTATATAATTTGAAATAAATAAATAAGACAGCACAGCAACTACAATAATACCTGCTAAAGTTGCAATAATGATTTTTGCATTAATCTTTCTTTCAACATCATATAAATAAGGCATACTATATATTATTGATTATTATTTACAGAGTTATATAGATTAAGTATAGTTTCTTTAGGGTTAGTTTTAGGATCAGGTGATACTATACAAACTCCTTCAAGTATAACTCCATTTTGTATAATAAGCTCAGGTGTGCGAATCTCTCCAAGAACTCTGCTTGTAGGCATAAGCATTACCCTATTTTTTGCTTCAATATTTCCTACTATTATACCCTCTATAATAGCTGAATTAGTTTTTATATTAGATTTTACTTTTCCGCTCTTTCCTACGGTAAGACTATCAACTTGAAGATTATCCCCCTCATAACAACCATCTATTCTTAAACTGCCGTTAAGTGTAAACTCTCCTTTAAAATATGAACCTTCACCTATTATTGAATTTGATTCTGATATTTCATTTCTTCTAAACATTAAAATACCTCCTCGCTTTTGGTATATACAATCGAATTATCTATATTATTAAATTTAAATTTAGTATCTAGTCCAAATAAAGACTCGCTATGTCCTATAAATAAAAATCCATGTCTGTTTAATATATCATAAAATCTATTAACAGTCAATTTAACAGATTCATTATCAAAATATATAAGTACATTCCTACAAAAAATTATATCTATATTTAAATATCTATTAGGCGTAATAAGATTATGATATTCAAAAGTAACCATATTCTTTATTTCATCTTTTACTTTATATTTTTTATTAGGCATCTCATCAAAATACTTAGTTAAATATTCCTCGCTTATATTAGCAACCTTATCTTTATCATAAATACCTGCCTTTGCAACCTCTAAAGATTGCATAGAAATATCTGTTGCATATATTTTTACTTTTTCCGGATAAATTTTCTCTGTTTCTAAACAAGTCATTGCTATAGAATATGGCTCCTCCCCTGTAGAACAACCAGAACTCCATATATATATAGGCTCCGAATATTTTTTATTGCTTAATACTATAGGCAAGACTTTATTTTTTAATAAATTAAAATTACTCTCTGTTCTAAAAAATTTAGTAAGATTTGTTGTTATATTATCTAAAAATAGTTTTAATTCTTGTTTATCAGTAGAAATAAGACGAAAATAATCTCCTACATTGAAAATATTTCTTTCTTTCATAGAAGATTGTATTCTAGACTCTAATATTACCTGATTGATAAGATTGAAACGTATACCGCTTTTATTATATATAAACTCTTTGAATAACTCTAAATATTCTTCATTTAAACTATTACTACTCAAATTAATGATACCGTATTTTTAATAAATCACTTTTTATCTAGAACCATTTTTATACGTTCTAAAACTTTTTTTCTATCTAATGGCTTAGTAATATAATTTTTAGCACCAGCAAGAAGTGCCTTTTTAACCATATCCTCTTTACCTAAAGCACTAACCATAACAACTTTAGCATTTTTATCAAACTCTACTATTTTAGTAAGAGCTGTAATACCATCCATTTTAGGCATAGTAATGTCCATAGTCACCAAATCTGGCTTTAATTCTTTATACATCATTACGCCCTCTTCTCCGTTTTCTGCCGTTCCTACTACAGTATATTGTTCTGATACTAATATTTGCTGCAGTTGTTTTACTACAAACGCAGAATCATCTACTAATAAAACTCTAAAAGATTTACCAAATTCATTTATACCATCTGCAACTTTTTTATTTATATCAGACATATTATATACTCCTTAAACTCTAAAAAATATTATCGTATTAGAAATAGTTATAATTTAATGTAAATTTATAAAATTCTACTAGTATCTATTTATATATATTTTATCAAAATAATAATTTTTTGCAAGTAAAGTTTTACATTTACATTGCTATTTTTAATGAAAATATTTACAACTTATTTAAAAACATTTAATATCTCTTAAAAATACTTGAGAAACAAAAAATATTTAAATACATATTATTATGCTTTAGTTAATTATATTTTATATTAAAAACTCAAAATACTAACCTTTATATAGAATAAAAAGGCATAATTATTCACAAAAAAATAAATATATCAAATAACGATATTAAAATGATTTAGCTCTTTCAACTATAATGATTAGTATATATTTTTACTTAAGTTTAAATCAATTTTATTTGCTATTTTTTTACTAATAAAATATAATGCTTAAACTATCTATCTTAAAAAATATATTATAATTAGAGGTTTTATTTATGGATGTTAATGATTTAAGAAAAGGTGATGCTATTATATTAGATGGTGAAACTTATCTAGTAATAGATGCTCATTTTCACAGAGCCCAGCAGAGAAAGGCTAATGTAAGAACTAAATTAAAAAATATGATTAAAGGCAATATGGTTGAAAAAACTTTTGCTTCTACTGAAACTGTTGAAGAAGCTGATATTGCATACAAGAAAGCTCAATATTTATACAACGAAGGAAATGAGTATATATTCATGATACTTGATAACTATGAACAAGTTCATGTTAATGAAGATATTCTTGGAGATAACAAATACTATCTATTAGACAACAGCGAAGTTGATTTACAATACATAAATGATGAAGTTACTGCTGTAAGATTTCCTATACATGTGGTTTTAGAAGTTACATATACAGAACCCGGTTTTAAAGGCGACACTACAGGAACTACTTTAAAGCCTGCTAAATTAGAAACTGGTATAGAAGTTAATGTTCCTCTTTTCATAAACATAGGTGATAAAATTAAAGTAGATACTAGAGATGATAGCTACGTTGAACGCGTAAACAAATAATATGCTTTATATAGCTTCTATTATATTAGCTTTATTCCTATTCATAATCATTTTTACTGTAAAAGTAAATACATTAATATATATAGCAATAGCTTTATTTATAATTCATATAATACTTACAAAGTCTTTATATAAAACTATAAAAAGGCTATTGCATCTTATACCATATTTTTTAGCTGTATTCATTATTCAAGGTTTAAACTCCAGAGGAGAATATTATAATATATTAGGCATATACATAGATAAAGTAGGTGCCGATTTTACAATAATATATTTTATTAGAATATTGAGTTTATTATATTTTCTATCTATATTTTTTATTCTTATAAAGAAAATTAAAATACCTAATGGAATAATTTTTGATGAGATGATAAGAATTAATATATTTATGAATATAGTAAAAAAATCATTTTTTTTAGAATTTAATAAAATAAAAGATAAAAATAAAACGTTTAAAGAAAAAATAAATCTAGTAAAAAAACTACTAGAGAATGTGTATATAGATTCCTTTAAGCTATACCCATACAATATATTTATTGATAATTACAGAAAATCTCAAAATATAAAAACTTACTTACATCCAAATAAAAACTGAGCACATTTACTGCATAAATAATTCTTAATCAACACAGCTATAACAATAGTATCTTCTCTGTTTTCAGTCATAAATATGCCATTAGCACTTTTATAATATTTATATTTTAACATTTTATTTCTACCGTCTTTTGATTCTATATTAATTGAAATATAGTCTTCTTTAAAATTATTATTTACCATATTTTTATATTGGGGCTTTATTTTTACATGCAAACTAGATATAGAGTGCACATTAATAGTTATGGTATTATCATTAATATTAAAATACGCCTCAAATATATGATAGTAATTTACATCACCTTCAATGCATCTTGGAGGTACTATTGCATATATCATACAAAACTCCTTTATTGTATTTCTTATATTGTTTTAATAGTTATTATTTTATATTTTTATAAAATTATGTGAACAATATATAGTTCATGTTTTATATAATTTCATATTAAAAGCACTAAAAAGTTTGAAAACAAATTATTTATAGTATATACTAAAACAATAATTTATATAAAAGAGAACAAAATGCAAAATAATAACAATCAACATCAAAAACCATTAATGGAAGAACTTTATAAAGAAGAATTAGAAATATTAAAAAGCAAAGATAAAAATTTAAAGCCAAAAAATTGGCAATTGTCCCCTCAAGCAGTGAGAGATTTTATACTTGGTAAAGAGTTTGAAGACGGCACTGTTATTAAAAAAAAGTTTTATGGAGACGATGCTTTAGTTGAAAGGGCAATAATTACATTGGCAGGCAATAGAGGTTTAATGCTTGTAGGAGAACCCGGAACTGCCAAAACAATGCTTAGCGAACTATTATCTGCAGCCATTAGCGGAAACAGCACAATCACAATACAAGGAACTGCTGGAACTAATGAAGATAATATAAAATATTCTTGGAACTATGCTTTGCTATTTGCTAAGGGGCCTGTTGATGAAGCACTTATACCTTCACCTATTTATACAGGAATGAGTAATGGTTTTATTACAAGATTTGAAGAAATTACAAGATGCCCTATTGAAATACAAGACTCTTTAATAAGTATATTAAGCGATAAGATAATGAATATACCAGAACAAAACAGAGTATTATTTGCAAATGCTGGTTTTAATGTAATAGCTACAGCAAACACAAGAGACAAAGGTATTAATGAGATGAGCAGTGCTTTAAAGAGAAGATTTAATTTTGAAACTGTTGATCCTATAAAAGATATAAAATTAGAATCTGAAATAATAACTAATCAATGCGAAAGTTTATTTGAGCTTGCCAATATTGATATGAATATAGATTATGATGTAGTTAATGTACTTGCCACTACTTTTAATGAACTTAGAAATGGAAAAAGTGAAGACAATGCAAAACTTCAGGAGCTTAATTCTATAATGAGCACAGCTGAGGCAGTATCGGTATATTATCAATCTGCACTTCATTCATACTATTATGCTGATGGAAATATCAATATGTCTACAGTAGTTGAAAACCTTATTGGAAGCGTTGCAAAAGAAAATAAAGATGATATATCAAAACTCAAACACTATTTTAATAATGCCGTAAAAATAAAGGCGCAAAAATTCGGCCGCAGGTGGCAGGAATATTATGACAGTAGGAATATTATAAAATAATTTAGTTTATATATAAAACTATGTTCTAAGTTTTTATTTTATTCAACTTTTTACCGCGTACGAGCTGTACCACCTTGCCGCACTACTCGCCTAGCTGTGCACTCCCTACGGTCGGGGGCTTACCGCACGGTAATTCTATGCTTTAATTATAACTTCTTAGTCGTGCGGGGGAGTGCATTTTTATGTACAATAAAATTTATAATAAAAATGCAGTCTTTTTGGTTCTTTTGGCACGCCGCAAGGGCACTTCCTTCGGTCGCAAAAGAACTGGGGTGCGGGGCAAAGCCCTGCAAACAAAAAACTCAAAAATATTTTCACAAACTACTAAATATTAACTATACACAAAAAATAATATTTAATTTAAACAATAAACATACTTTTTCCGACAATTGATACAGTATAAATCAATTTTTTATTATGATGAGTAAATATGGCTATAATAGAGTTTAAATTACCAACAAAAATAAAATTCGGCATTGATTCTATAGAGTGCTTATCTGACACAATTAAACAATACGGTGGAAGGGTTGTTATTGTAACAGACGGCAATTCTTTTAATCAGATAGGTGTAATAGATAGAATAGTAAGCAAATTAGAAGATAATCTAATGAATGTTATGGTTTATTCTAAAGTTAATTCAAACTCTAACAGTGATGCTTCAGATATTATAGCCAATTTAGTAAGATACAGTAAAGCAGAATGCATAGTTGCTATAGGAGGATTTAAAGTACAAAATATAGCTAAAGGAGCTTCGGTTGTAGTTACTAACAGCGGAGAAGCTTCAGATTATGTATCTGGTCAAACTGTATATCATAAGCCATTCCCATTAATATCTGTGCCTACTATACTTGGTTCTTTATCTGAAATTACTACTGGAATGTATTTGGTAGATAAATATGATGGAATATGCAAAGAATCTACAGATAAAAATATATATGTAAGTGATTGTATCATAGACCCTTCTCTATATACAACAGTACCTGTAAAATATTCTATAAGCAGTGCTTTAAGTGTATTTGCCATGGCATTTGATTTGTATATGAGCACTACTTTAAACGATATTAATGCTCCTATCATTAAAAATGCTATGAGTATGAGTATAAAGGGGTTAGGTAAACTTATATTAGATAATACAAATGTGGATAATATATCAAATATAGCTATGGCTAATATGATGTGTGCTATGGCTAGCTCTAATGCAACTCTTGGAGCTTCTAGGGCTTTATCTATTGCTATTAATAATATGTATGATGTTAATAAATCAATTATTGCTTCAATGCTTCTTCCGCATATTATGGAGTATTATATACCTGTTGTACCTGATAAATATACAATACTTGCAGATTTCATTAACGGTGTTGACCCTGAAATGACTCCTTTTGAAATAGCAAGCCAAAGCGGTGAATATATTAAAAAGCTTCTTCATGACCTAAACTTGCCTAGAAGACTTAATGAAATAAATATAGACAGAAGTAAATTCAATAATGTTGCTGATATAGCTCTCACTTATAGCGGTATGGATAAACTTCCTAAAGCTATGACTCATGATGCTATCACTACAATATTAGATCAAGCTTATTAAAAATAAAATAATAAAAACTTTAATCATCACTCTTTGGTGAATATTTATGCGGGTGTTTGTGAAGATAGTCTATTAACTTTTTATTAGGTTTATACTTATTTACAGAAGGAATAGTTTTATAATCTAGAAGAGTAGCATTATATTTTTCAGCATATTTATTGTATGCAAGACATAATAAATATTCCAAATCAATAGTATCAAGCAAATTATAATGTATGAGAGAATCTATTGCTGTTTCATCTTTAGTGTCTAAATAATAATTCCAAAGCAAAACGGCGGTATAGCCATTCACACCAAGCATATCATCTCCCCTATCAATACCAACATCTTGCTCTATTTTTTTTAATCCGCCGGTATAACCTAAATCCTTTAATACAAAACGTAAATCTATCTGAGCACATTTTATTTTTGTATTAAAGTATCTCTCCAAAAATGGTATATCAAAACAAGAACCATTAAAAGTAACAACTATAGAATAATTTTTTATATAATCCAAAAAATCTCTTTCATTTTTACCATGAACAAAAACCTGCATATCCTTTCCATCATAGCACCCTATCACTGTAACGTAAGACTTTGCAGGCTTCATACCAGTAGTTTCTATATCCAAAAAAACAACCTTATCCATAAACATAGGATAAAGTCTATATAATATTGGGTTCGGAAACTTCTTTAAAAAATAATCATAGTTTTTTGAGTTTAAATTATATATAGACCTTGGAAGTTCATCTTTTAAAGCTTCTCTTATAGAGTTTGGCATTGCATAATAATTAATATTTTTTAACGCACTTTGCCAATCTCTCAAACCCTCTTCCCAGAGTAAAGCCTCTTTTTTTGGCCCAATGCCGCTTATATGCTGATAAGTATTAGTAATTAAATCTATATTATTTTCTTTTCCATTTAACGCCATTTGGTGTATCCATTATCTCTATTCCCATACTATTAAGCTCATCTCTTATATCATCTGCTCTTTTATAATTCTTCTCTTTTTTTGCTAAAGTACGTTCTTCTATGAGTTTATTTATTTTCTCTTCATCTTCGCTTTCTATTTCTTTTTCACCATTCATATTAAAACAGTTTATTATATTATTTACTCTCTCTATAAACTTTATTATAGCGTCTCTTGAACTAATATTAATAGAATCAAAAGAAATATTTATGCTCTTTATAAAACTAAATAATATTCCCAAAGCCTCAGAAACGTTTAAATCATCATAAATAGATTCAAAGAAGTTTTTATTAGCCTCTTCAAGTTCCTTCATTACAGCACTGTCATCGGCATCAGTTTTAGTAATATCTTTAAGTCTAAATATAAGGTCATTAACTCTCTCTATTGCACTTTGAGATTGATTGATTCCTTCTATAGTAAAGTTTAATTGTTTTCTGTAATGAGAGTTCATAAGCGAATATCTTATAGCCTCTGGAGATAAACCTTTATCAAGCAAATCTCTAAGAGTATAGAAATTGCCTTTAGACTTAGACATCTTCTCACCATCAACAATTAAATGCTCACAGTGAAGCCAATAATTAACAAACTTCTCATTAAAAGCAGCCTCATTTTGTGCTATTTCATTTTCATGATGAGGAAATTTATTATCAACACCACCTGTATGTATATCAAAATGCTTGCCCAAATATTTGCAGCTCATAGCAGAACATTCTATATGCCAACCGGGTCTGCCCTTTCCAAAAGGTGAATCCCAATAAACATCTCCGTCTTCTTCTGTATATGCTTTCCAAAGTACAAAGTCGCTTGCATTTTCTTTATCATATTCATCACTTGAAACTCTTCCAGAAGCTCCCTCTTTTAATTCTTGCTTATCAAGGTTAGCTAATTCACCATACTCTGGAAATGTGCTTATCTTAAAATATATAGAACCATCTGCTTCATAAGTGTGTCCGTTTTTTTCTAAAAGTTGTATTATATCTATCATCTCTTTTATATGGTCTGTAGCAGAAGGATTTACTGTTGCTGGTTTTATTCTTAAAGTTTTTATATCTTCAAAAAATGCCTCTTTATATTTTTTTGTATATTCATTTAAAGATATTTTATTTTCTTTAGAGTTTCTTATAGTTTTATCATCAACATCTGTTAAGTTCATTACTAATTTTACATTATATCCATAATCTTCTAAAACTCTTCTCACCAAATCACTAAATATATAAGCTCTAAAATTACCAATATGTGCATAATTATAAACAGTAGGTCCGCAAGAATACATTCCTACTTCTTTATCATTCATAGGTTTAAACTCTTCTTTTTGTCTAGTTAATGAATTGTAAAACTTAATCATAAAACTATTTCCTTAATAATAACTCTATTCAATAAAAATATTTCTACCATTTTACTTAAAAGGCTTTATTTGTCAAGGTTTTTAAGGGCTATTTTTGTAAACTTATGTAATTTTAAAAATATTTATAATAACTCACCGCACGATAAACGATATTATATATGTTATTTAAATGATATTATTATCAAACATATTAAATAAAATAATTTTACCGTGCGGTTAAACAGTCATCAAATTTAGAAACCGCTTGGGTGGGGGCAAAAAATAAGAGTAGTGTAGAACAAAAAAGAAAAGTAATGCAAAAATAACAAAGAGTATAAAAAGCCTTTTAGGGCGGGGAGTGAGAATAAAATTTTAAAAATTATAATAAATAGATTTCCTAAAAATTCTAATAAATTGCAAATCTTTTTATAACAAAAAAATATTGTTTTTACTCTTGACTTTTTTAATATACTACTATAAAATAGAATAATCAAAACAAACAAAAATAATAGGGGCCAGTAGCTCAGTCGGTTAGAGCAGATGACTCATAATCATCGGGTCCGGGGTTCAAGTCCCTGCTGGCCCACTTATTTCCCCTTAAAATCTTATTCAATCTATAATCTTACATGCTAGCAAAGAAAAATGGTAAAATAAAACATATAATCATAAACCATACTAAATAAACATAAATAAATATCATATGCTTAGTATTGTCTATACATATATCCTTCATTACAATGCACTCTTCAAATGATCTATTAAATGTCTTTACAACGTTAATTGCAATATAAACAAGATGTGCTAAAAATAATATACAATTTACTAAAAGTATAAGCTTACTCATAGAAAAACCATAATTTATAATTCTATACAAAATACTGCTAAATATAATCAAATCTAATAATGCTATAGCAATTATAGCCAAACAATATATTATCTTTGTTAATATAGTAGCTTTTTTATCTAACCTTGTAAACAAAAGATTTATAATCATGAGAGAAAGCATTATATTATAAGTAATAAAACTAGTAGTATTTGCATAAGGTCTAAACTCTGCAGATAATAATAAAATAAAAAGTATAAATATAATTATCAAGCTAAATATCATAATCATTCTTGATAAATATATTGATATAATAGACTTAGTTTTTTTATATAAGAAATAAGATATAAATAAAGCCAAACTATACAAAAATATTATTAAAGAAATAGCAACTTTTGCAAATATAAATCCAGCCTCATCATAAGAATAAAGCAATGAAACTAAAGATGCTCCAACTATAAAAATTAAAAAATATGCTATTGAAATTAAAACACCGCTTGCAGTATTAATAATAAAAAGCCAAGAGAGAGTCTCTCCAACCATAGTAAAAAACTCAGAAATATTTTCTGTGTCTTTTAAATTAAAATTAATATAAGAAATCATCATTATAATAAAAAATATAAAAGGAATGAACACTAAATTATTTATAATTACATAAAAATCTTCAGAATCATACGGAGGCATTGTAACATAATTAAATATAAAATGAAAAGATAATAAAAGCAGACTTATAAGCAAAAAAGATAAAAAAGTCATCACTATTATTTTAATCTTTAATACATCAGTATGAAACAATATAGTAAAACAAAATAAATAAAAAAATGAAAACGGATAACTTTTTACAATAAATAAAAGTAAGGTTTCTGATTCTATTATATCAATACTAAAAAAATATATGTATAACGGCACATTTGAAAATAGTATTGCAAATATGCTAAGTAATATTTTTAAGTTTTTATTTAGGGTGATATCAGTATTTATTATATTTAAAAATTTGTTATACATTGTTTCCATAGAGAACTATATTATATTATAAACAAAAAAATTCAATTGATAATAGTATATAGATAAAATTTTGTTATATAAGTTTTTTATTCAACTTTTTCCCGCCGCAAAGTTTTTACCCTTCGGGTACGCTTCGCGAAAAGTGCATATATTTCAGCACTTTCTACAATCATAAATATATCTAAAAAACATATTTAAGTCTTTTCTTTTATTTCATTTTTTATATTCAAAAACTTAATAGTATCTATAATAAAGCACATAACCTAAAAAAATTCAATCTTTTCTCTATATTTAAAAAAACTCTATATTATGATATATTATTTATAACTTAAAACAAAAAATAACCTAAGGAATAATGCTATGATTAGTAGTTTGTCTATAAAAAAAATAAAATCAGAAAGTTTAATTCTTATATCTTTAATAGCAGTAAGTATATTATCTCCCATTGCTGTACACTTTGTAGGACTTAAAGGCACAGAGTTTCTTCCTATATTTTTTGCTTTGTCTATAGGAACTTTTATTTTAAACCCAATTTATTTAATAGCCCTTTCAATATTATCACCTCTTCTAAACTATTTAATATTTCAAATGCCAAATACTCCTGTTTTATATTTTTTAATGTTTGAAGGAATAGTTTATTCTTTGTTAATATCAGCTATTAAGCATTTTTTAAAAAACACTAATTATATTATTGTTTTATCTATTCTCTCTTTTGTGGCTGCAAGATTTTCATCTATTTTGCTGTTAAATATTTTTAATTATGATATGTGGTTTAATTCTTTAATAACAAGCTATAAAGGAATAATTTTAAACTCTATCTATATAGCTATAACATACATCATAATAAACAAAAAAAGGCAATAAACATTTTTAAACCATACAAAACTTTTTATTTATATAACAATATAAGAGTATCTGCTATTGGCGATTTAGATTTTGAGCTTGGAGATGAACTTAGAGCTTTTAAAAAAGGAAATATAAATAATACCCCTCTAATATTTGAAAGTTTTTTTAATTGTTATAAATATTTAAATATAAATTGTGATTTGCTTTTATATGTGCCATCAAATAAAAATAATAATGTTATGAGTTTTTTTGCTAATACAATATCAAAAACATTAAGCATAAAAAAATCTGATAATATTATATTAAATAAAAATATAAAAGAGCAAAAAGTTTTAGAAACATTAAAAGAAAGAGAAGACAACATAAAAAATGCATTCACTATCAAAAATATAGAAAATCTTAAAAATAAAAAACTTCTTATTATAGATGATGTTTATGCATCAGGTGCCACATTAAAAGAGCTTATAAAATTATTAAAAGAAAATAATATTACAGATATAGAAGTAATAGTATTTTGCTATAGAAACTATAATTTTTAATAAACGCATATTTTTAATACCAAAAACACTATAATGTTATTAAACAACAGTATTATATGTATAATATTGACAATAATATTAATATATGGTATAGTCTTTTCGACTTAAATTATTAACTTTTTTATTTGACTCAAATTCAGCTTAAGGCTCAATATGAAAACTTTTAAATTATTCCTAATAATTTTCTGTTTATTTATATCTATTAGTTCTTTAAATTTAAAAGCACAAGACACATTCAAAAGATCAAGTTTTTATATGACCTACCATGTTACAGGTTTTCCGTTCTTTATTGATATTGGATATCTATATAGAAAAAATGCTTCATATCTCTATATTCCTCGTATAGGTGTAAGTTATGAATATGGTTCATACTCTTTTGGACTTTTTGCTTATGCTGGTATGGAATATAGATACGATAGGTTCTTTATAAACCTAAAATATAAACAAGGATTAATTCCATACACTGATAAATATACTTTTGACTCTTTAGAATCTTATGGTAATTTTTCAACAGGATACATGTTTGAAAATGTTTCCCTCACATATAATCTTAATGTTGGTAAAATACTTGATTTAAATAGTACCACTAAAGAAGTAAATAATATTTTTAAGATTCAGCAAGGTATAGATATATCTGCTTTAATTTATGACAATTCTATCAATAAATTGAAATTAAATACAGGAATAGATTTTAATATTATACCAAATGGAAGAGAATATTCTTATGGAGTATATGCATCTATGCCTTATTCATTTTTCCATTATTGGGGAGAATTGGGCATTATGCCGTATATTAGTTATAGTGCCTATTTTAATGACTCTAAAAAGAATTATTCTATTGGAGAGAAATATTTATGCATATTACAAATGCTTCCATTAAACAATGCTGAAAAATATGTAGAGCCTTATAGCTTTTTAACATTTGTACATTTGGAATATAAATTATATATGAGATTTTTACCATCTGGCTGGAATGATTTATATTTAGTAGGTTTTGGAAATGTTGGATATGGAAAATATGAATATCAAAGTATTAATGATGGTGAGATGTTATATATGGTAGGTGGCGGTATAGGATTTAACTTGTTCTCTACTGCACCATTACAAGTAACTTTAGCTACTGATAATAATAAAAGCTTGATGATAAATGTAGTAATTAGTGCTATTGGCTTTTAATTATAAACAAAGGATTATATTATGAAAAAAAACTTAATTTTATTATTTTTGTTAATATGCAGTGTAAAATCATTTGCATACATTAAAGAAATAGATGAGCTATATAATTCATTTTATATGAACAGTGGAAATGAATCTGTAGAAGCACAAGTTCAAGGATTAAGAGATAAGCAATTAGACAAACTTCAAAAACAAATCATAACCAATGTAACAGTTGTAATGGAAGTACGTGCTAGTACAGAATCTAAAAGAAAAATATATAAATATTTAAAAGACAATGTTGCAAACAACGACCCGCTACTTTCAGAAAAAGACCCTGATTATTTAGCATCATTAGCAGATTTAATGACAGCATTTGTAAACTATGCTACATTAAATGAGCTTATGGAGTATTCAAATAAAATTATTGATTTATACGACAAGGCTTTAGCAATAAATCCAAATCATTTCCCTTCATTATTAGGCAAGGCTATATATGTATCATTTATGCCGAAATTCTACGGAGGCGGATATGATAAATCAATGCCTATATTCAAAAAAGCAGAAGCAAATGCAAAAGAAAATTGGGAAAAGCATACTACTTATTTATGGATGTCTCAAATATATTTTGTAGAAAAAGATGAAGCTAATTACAAAAAATATTTTGATATGGCTTATAATATATTTCCTGATGCTGCTTTCGTTAATTTTGTAAAAGAAGAAAATGCAAAAGGTGTTAGTTTATTTGAACATTATTAAAATTAATTAAATTATTTAATTTAAGGAAAATAAATGTTTAATTGTATAAATAAAATTTTTATTATAATATTACTTTCATTTAGTTTGTTGGAAGCAAAAATAACTCTATCTCCTCAAGCAGAATCTATATTAAATAATATAAACAATAAAAACAGTGAATTTTATTCTGCTGCAAGAATTTTAAAAGATCCTGAAATTGAAGCATTAGTTAATGAAATAAAAAATAGTAATTTAACAACAGAAGAAAAATTATATTTATCTATAGAAGCCTATTCACTTTGGGCTAGTATTTCTGTTTTATCTGGAAATGCAAGAGAAAGTTATAAAATGCTTTTAGATGTTCATAATAACACAAAAAAAGATAAATTATTTAAAAATGCTGATTCTGATATTTATTCTGCTTTTTCAGATTTTTCTGCCTCATTAATTAATTTAGCTTCAGTAAACGATCAACTTCCCTACACTATAGTAATAGATATGAATAATTATGCCCGCCTTGCCCTGCTTAAAAATCCAAATGATGCTAGAGCAAAACAGTTAATAGCTATATGGCAAATATACACAATGGGTTATTATAATAATTATAATTTTTCTGCTGTAATTGATTTTTTTGAAGATTATGATTCACTTCCTGAATATATGGTATATAGAATGCATATTTATAAATCAGTGGCATATATCAAATCAAACAAAGTAAAAGATGCATTTGCAGAACTTGAACTTGCTAAGCAAATTTATCCGGACGGTTTATATACATTCTTGCTTGAAAACGGTTATAGAAATGGCAGAGAATTCTTTTATTATACTAAATAATAATAGATATAAAAATATATAAGGAGCAAAAAATGAAGGCAATTAGTTGCCGCAATATATCAAAATTATATAAAACAAAATATTATAATATATTGGCAAACAAAGATATTAACTTAGAAATTGAGAAAGGAGAGATAGTTTGGATTAATGGTGTTAGCGGTGCTGGAAAAAGTACATTGCTTCATATTCTCTCAAGCATAGATACCCCAACAACCGGTTCTGTATATTGGGACTCTGAAGAGATTTCTAATTTAAATGATTATAAAAGAAGTAAGTTCAGACTTATTAATATTGGCTTAATACTTCAATCTTTAGAATTACTTAAAACTCAAACAGTGTTCGATAATGTTGCACTGCCATTAAGATTTTTAAATGCAGATAATATCAAAAATAAAGTTATGAAAATATTAGAAAACTTAAAAATTGATGACTTAAAAAACAAAAAACCTGAACAGCTTTCAGGCGGACAAAAGCAAAGAGTGGCAATAGCAAGAGCATTAGTTACTGATGCACCTTATATATTCGGTGATGAGATAAGTGCAAATCTCGATACAGACACTAGTAAATTTATTTATGAGTATATAACAAAAGAAATAAAAAACAGAAACGGAATAGGATTTTTTATTTCGCATGATGAATCTATAAAAAAATATGTTGATACTATTTACACTATGAAAGATGGTATATTGGAGAGAAGTTTATGAATATTATAAAATTAGCTTGGGATAATTTATGGTATAATAAAATAAGAACTATTTTAAATATGATACTTATAATAGTTTCTTTTGTTTCACTAATGGTTATAAGCGGATACAACAATTACTCTGAAGAAGGAATTATATCTATAATAAACACAAGCGGAGGTTCTGTTGTTATTGCTGATAAATCTTATTGGGACACTACAAGCGAAAAAATTAATATGCTGAATAATTCTGATTTTGACATACTTTATAAAAAATTAGAAACTATTGAAGGCATTGATGATTATCAGAAAAAATTAGATTTAAACGGAATAGTAGGTAATGAAAATAAAAGTAAAATATTTGTAGGCTATGCTTATGAAGATTCTTCAAAAGTGATGTCTACTGTTATGTTAAAAGAGGGAACACCTATATTTAATGATGATGTAGACACTGTCGTTTTGGGATATGACTTGGGTGAGTATTTTAATCTTAATTATGATGACACACCATATTTGAATTTTTTGACAGATTTTGGAGACGGAATAACATTAGGCTCTTTAATGGCGGTTGGTTCTATAACATTAAACAATAGCTATTTAGACCCTATGATTCTTTATTGTCCTTTAAGTGCTGCTTATACTACTTTTGGATTAGAAGAAGGAAATGCTCATAATTTGCTTATTTATTTAAATGATTATAGTAAGGCCACTGAAGTAAAAAACTCTCTAAACGATTATTTTAATTCTAATAATTTAAATTATGAAGCTAAAGATTGGAAAGATTTAAATTCATATTTCATTGCTGTTATTAAGATGTATAATGATAATTATCTTATGGCTTTAGGTATTTTAAGTGTATTAGTATTTGTATCTGTTATGCAAATATTAACTACAAACTTTTTAGAGCGTTTAAATGAGTTTGGTACAATGAGAGCATTAGGAATAAATATAAAAAATGTAACTATTCTTTTATTTTTAGAAATTATAATAGTAGCTGTAATTAGCTCAATTATATCTATATTTGTTTCTTACGGAATATCAGGCATAATAGATATTTTTAATATAAGATTGCAGTTTCCGGGCTCTACTGACGGATATGATTTAAATTTATTATTTAGATTAAAAGACATGATTTTAATATTTATATGGGTATTAGGTGTTTCTATACTTTCTGGAATATATCCTATAATAAAAGTAATAAGAATGCCTATAATAGAGGTAATCAAATATGTATAAGTTTTTATTAATAATAATATTTATATTTGCTAATGCTTTATATTCAAAAGATGTTTTTAATGAGTTTGTTAGTTTATATCATATGGATGGAAAAAATGCCAGATTGATAGGCAATTTTGTAGATACAGACAGCAAAAAAGACACAAGTGTTGTTAGTGATTTTGAGCTTATTACAGGAAGAGATTATAAATTAGTATATTTAAAAAATAGTAAAAGTCTTTTTCTTGCAAACACTCAAGGCTTTTTTGTTATGGGAAGAAATCAAGTTTCAGCTTTAAAAATATCAGGCAATTATGTTATAACAGGTGCTGCCAATATGAGCGATATAATGTCTGTTAATTTTATTAACGATTATAAAATAGAGAGTGTTAATGCTGATAATAGTGTTAGTTTAATAAAAAACAGCAAAAATGTTCCATACGCTAAGGCTCTTCTAAAAAAAGAAGGTAAAGACTATGTAATAGATTTTTTTGATAATACAGGAAAGGCTATAAAAAGGGGTATTTATAAAATAAGCAGCAGCGGCGGTTTTAGTAAGATGGAATTTTATAATCTTGTAATTAACACTAATTTAAGCACTGTTTGTAATGTGGACAGAATGTTATCTTCTGATGTTACTAGTTCATATTTTAGAAGCGAGAATATGAAGGCATTATTTGGTTTATTTAATTAATAAATATTATGAATAAATTTATTATATTAATTTTATTATTACTAGGTATATTCTTTAATACATCATTTGCAATTATAACTCCTAAATTTGGTATTGAGAATAGACTTAGTTATATAGATTTAGAGCCTACGGAGTTTATAAAAAACGATGTACTTAGTAATGACAGCTATTTTTATATAGGTTTTGAAATATTACAACCTAACTTTTATTTTATATTTAAGCCTGCATTTAGAGTGTATACAAAATATGATATTGCTTTTGATATGTCTAGTTTTAGCTTAAAAGAAAAAAATGATGGATTTATAACATTTACATTTGATGAAATAGAATTCTCGTATTTAAATGATGTAATGGCATTTTATATTGGAAAAAGGAAATTCCATTTTGGGGAAGGTTTTAACAGACAATATATATTTGTTGAAGATAGCGTGTTTTATGATGATTATAACTCTCTATACAATACAGAGCTTAATATTTATCAAGATAATATAACGCACTCTATAGGTTTTATAACCGATACAAAATCTATAGACCTTTTAGAAAAACCTCAGTTTTATACTGCTTGGTATTATGCAAAATATTCTACAACAGAGTTAGGTTTAATGGGTATTGTAAAATATAAATATGATTTAGGCTTAAAAAATAATGTATCACTTGGATTAGAAGCTTCATATATATTTGATTTTAATTTAAAACTCTATGGAAATATAAATTATGACCTTTTATATAATGATAAAATATATAAAAATACTGACGGCATAAAATCTCTAATTGGAATAAATTATAATTATATATCGCAAAATTTTGTATTTATTCCATATATAGAATATTTTTATGAACGAAGTCATTCATTTTATTCTATAGGATTATATACTTCATTTGTTGACAGTATTTTTAGTATTATTTCATATTTTTCACATTCTCCAAATTATTTAATGGACTTTACAATTAAAGCTTTAATTAGCTATAATAATTTTGATTTTGAACTATTATACTACATACCTATTGAAGGCATAGAGGGTATAGATAATCTTATAGAATGTAAATTATCATACAGTTATTAAATAGTGTTTATACATTAGGTGATAATTAAAAGAGATTATAAATTCTTATTTAAGAATAATAAAAAATAATTAATAATTATTTGACAAAAATAAATTTCTCTATTACTATTAGTTAGTTGCTGTTTTACCATAGCAAAAAGGAATCGTTTATGATAGACCATAAAATTAATTTATTAGAAAAAAAAATAAACTCAGAATTAGGTAGGTTAAATAAAAAGTCAGAAGAGATAGAGATATTAAAATCAAGCATTATAAGCAATCTAAATAAAAATTTAAAAGAATTAAAAAGCAAAAAATTAAAGAAACTAAGAGAAGAAAAAAAATTAATATATGATAATATATTAGAATTAAGAAAAGACTTTTCAGAAATAAAAAAAGAGTACAAAAAAACTAATAAGAGAAATAATCAGAAAAAAGATAATAAAGAAAAATCAGAAATCTCAGAAAATATTATAAAAACAATAACATCACAAAGAGTTCTTACTCTTATGGCAGAATATAACAGAAAAGCAAATAGAATGCTTATAAGCATTTTTAGAGATATACAAAAAATTAATGAAAAAGACTTATATAAAGAAACAGGAAGTTATTTTAAATCATTGATAAATAGTTTTACTCATATTATAAAAACAGATATTTATTTCTTTTCTATTTTAAGAAAATATTCAAACAAAAAAATAATAGCAAATGAAGAGATATTAACATACCTTAATGATAATTTTTTATTTAATAAACCAATAGATGCTAATTTGGATACATTGTTCGACACTAGAAAAAAATTAGATGACATTATAATAGATGTAATAAACAGTATAGATGATTATAACGTAATAATAAAAATAGATTTCGCTGATGATACATTAAAAAAGCCAATCTATCATATAATAATGCATGAATTAAATCATAATACTCATCATAGAGGCGAGATATCTGCAATGCTTGATATGATGGGGTATGTAAATGATTATTCTAATTTAATTACTATAATTTAATTTTGTTATTGGTTGTATAAGATTATGTTTTTAGAAGATTGTGAGATTGTAGAAAACAAAAAAATAGCAGAGGATAAGTATATTCTCAAAGTAAAATCAAAAGAGGCTTTTAAGCATATTAAGGCTGGTCAATTTTTTATGCTCAAAAGCAGCACATATTTAAGAAGACCTATAAGTGTTCATTATGTTTCTAATGATATGGTAGAGTTTTATTATCAGGTAAAAGGCGAAGGTACAAGATATTTATCTAATCTAAAAGAAAAAGTTAATATACAAGGCCCTTTAGGTAACGGTTTTGAAACTGATATTAATAATAAAAAAGTGCTTATAGCGGCAGGCGGAATGGGTATTGCCCCTATAAAACTCTTAATAGAAAAACTAATAAATAATAACAATATCACTCTTGTAATGGGGGGAGCAAATAAAGACGCCCTCAACATAATGAAGAGATTTAATACTGATAATATTAACTTACATATAGTTACAGATGACGGCTCTGTTGGTGATAAATGTAATACTGTAGAGAAGACAAATGAAATAATAAAAAAAGAAAAGTTTGATATAATATACACTTGCGGCCCTACCATTATGATGAATGGAATAATAAAAATAGCATTAGAAAACAACATATTATGCTATGCTTCTTTAGAAAGGAGAATGGCTTGCGGAGTTAATGCTTGTTTGGGATGCAATGTTGAAGTTAGTTATGACAATAAAACTGTAGTATTAAAAAAGGCTTGCTCTGACGGCCCTGTATTTGATGCTAAACATTTATGGATTAAAGATGAATAATGACAGACTTAATATTAATTTTTTAGGTAAAGAATTAAAGAACCCAGTGATAACTTCATCTGGATGTTTTGGCTTTGGTGAAGAGTATAATGATTATTTTGATGTTAATGAACTTGGTGCTGTAAACTTAAAAGGCATAACATTAAATAAAAAAGATGGAAACAGTGGAGTTCGCATTGCAGAAACACCAAGCGGAATGATTAATTGTATAGGCTTAGAAAATCCGGGTATAGAATATTTTAGAGACAATATTATAAAAAATATAAAATACTCAACGCCTATTATTTTAAATATTAATGGAAGCACATTAGAAGAGTATGTTAAAGTGGCAGAGATTGCTAATGAGATAGAGAGGGTTGA
Organism: Brachyspira sp. SAP_772; assembly: GCF_009755885.1. Lineage (NCBI taxonomy): Bacteria > Pseudomonadati > Spirochaetota > Spirochaetia > Brachyspirales > Brachyspiraceae > Brachyspira > Brachyspira sp. SAP_772. Next base: position 438,970 of record NZ_VYIX01000003.1, read on the forward strand.
TTTTATAGAGCTTAATATATCTTGTCCTAATGTAAAAAATGGCGGTATGGCTTTTGGGGCTAGTTGTGAAAGTGCTGAGAATACTACAAAAGAAGTAAAGAAAGTATTAACAAAAAAGCCTTTAATAGTGAAATTATCTCCGAATGTTACGGATATTGCAAGCATTGCAAAATCTGTAGAGTATGCAGGTGCGGATAGTGTTTCATTAGTTAATACTTTTTTAGCTATGAAGATAGATATAAAAACAAAAAAGCCATTATTAGGCAACACTTTTGGAGGGCTTTCGGGGGCAGCTATAATGCCTATTGCTTTGAGAATGGTTTATCAAGTTTACAAGGCTGTTAATATACCTATAGTTGGAATGGGGGGCATTCAAAAATATGAAGATGCTTTAGAGTTTATAATGGCTGGTGCTTCGGTTATTTCAATAGGCTCTGGTATATTTTCTAACCCTTTGCTTCCTGTAGAAATAATAAAACAAATGAACAATTATCTTGAAGAGAATAATATAAACAATATAAAAGATTTAATAGGAGTAGCACATTTATGATGATATCAGATAACAATCCAAAAGACAGACTTATAATAGCATTAGATTTTAATTCTATGTCTGAGGCGGTGACGTTAATAGATGAACTTGGTGATGAGGCTGTGTTTTATAAAGTGGGGCTTGAATTATTTTTATATACTAAAGGCGAGATAATAGAATATTTGGCTAATAAAAATAAAAAAGTATTTTTAGATTTGAAATTTCATGACATACCAAATACAACAGCTATGGCTTCACTTTTTGCTGCTAAACAAAATGTATTTATGTTTAATGTGCATACAAGCGGCGGAAAAAAGATGATGGAAAAGACTGTTGAAGAGATAAAAAAATTAAACAAAGAAAACTTAATAATAGGTGTAACTGTTTTAACTAGCCTTTCAGAAAATGATGTAAAAAATATGTTTAGTTCAAATGTAGCATTAAAAGATTTGGCTGTTAATTGGGCAAAACTAGCAAAAGAGTCTGGTCTTGATGGGGTTGTATGCTCACCTAGAGAGGCTGCTATTATCAAAAAAGAATGCGGTGAGAACTTTAGAACAGTGTGTCCGGGAGTTCGTCCTAAGTGGGCTAGCGTTGATGACCAAGAGAGAATTATGACACCAAAAGAAGCTATAGAAAATGGTTGCGATTATCTTGTAGTTGGGCGTCCTATCACAAGAAGCGAAGACAGAGTTAAAGCTTGCAGAATGGTTGTTGAAGAGATAGCTCAAGGCATGGAAAACAATAAAAAAAGCAATGCACAAAAAATAGCTATGGCTTTACTTTCATCTCAAGCTGTTAAACTTAATGTTAAAGAGCCTTTTACTTTTGTATCTGGAATAAAAAGCCCTATATATTGCGACAACAGATATGTAATAGGTTTCCCTGAATATAGAAAAGTTATAGTTGAATCTTTTGTAGATATATTAAAATTAAAGGATTTTGATATAGTAGCCGGTACTGCAACAGCTGGCATACCTTGGGCGGCTTTTATAGCGTATGAACTTGATAAGCCTATGTGCTATATTAGAGCAGAGAAAAAAGAGCATGGCAGAGGAAGGCAGATTGAAGGTGCTGATTGTAACGGCAAAAGATTAATACTTATAGAAGATTTAATTTCAACAGGCGGTAGTTCTATAAAAGCATTTGAGGCCGCTAAGGCAGAAGGAGCTATTGGGCTTGAAATTATTTCAATATTTTCTTATGAGTTTGAAAAGGCTAAGAAAAACTTTGAAGAGGCAAATATAAAATTCTCTTCTCTTTCTAATTTCTCATCGTTAATGGAAATAGCAAAAGACGAGAAGTATATAAGCGAAGAGGAATTGAAGAAAGCTTTAGAGTGGAACAAAGACCCAGATAATTGGAATGTTTGATAATAATTTTATAAAAAACACCGCACGGTAAACGAAGTTTAAAATATAAATTTTATTATCAATTGCAATAAAATAAAAAACTAATATCGGATAACCGTGCGTAGAGTAAAGTTTTAAATTTAAAAAATATTGGGGGGGTGCTAAAATTTCTAATAAAGTAATAAATATAATGTAACTAGAATTACAGAAAAAGCTGTAAAGTATAAAGGGCGGGGCTTCAAAATAATTTTTTTATTTAAGCAAATATATCAGTAAGCCTAAAATCCACAATCATCAAAATGAGTAATGTGTAAATAAATCTATCTTGCACTTTATTATTTTTTTCGTTATAAAAGTTAATGTTTATTTTTACTTTGTCTTTATAATCAATTTTATTATTAGTATTTATTTTTATTTCAAAAGAGTCTCCGTTTTCCATTATTAAATTATAACTTCCAACTACACAAAAATCTAAATAACTAGGATTCATTGAATACCTAGCACCAAAAGCCTTAAAACTACCATAAGATATTTCAATGTTTTGTAATTTATTTATCTCACTTTCCAAATTATTTTTATATAATTTTATTATACTTAATTGATTGATTGGCTGACTAAGTTCATAATCTTCTAATTGACGCTTCCATTTATTTATAGTTTCATCGTCCATTTCTGCAGGGCTTGCTAAACTTATAAAGCTGTCATCGTTAATTTTAACTTCTTCATCATCGCAATTTGAATAACTTCCGTCACCTGCATATCTGAATGTAGTTAAAAACAAGTTATCTTTATCATACAAATTCCATATAAGTGAAGAAGAAAATTTATTCATTATAGGGTTGTTAATAAATACTTCTTTGAAAAAACTATAATTATATTTCTTTTCATACATTAATGATTTTATTAACTTTAAAGATAATTTCTTTATAATATCAGGTATTTCTTTTTTTATATGCTTAATTTCTTCTTTTATATTTCCTTCTAAATTTTTAGGAGTAGTTTTTAATTCTTTATTATTTTTTATATCAAATACATTTACAGAATAATCAGCATTCAAAATTAATTTATAGTTGTCATTAATAATTTTTTCGCCTCTTGAGTCGAATCCAAAATTTGAACTAAATTTCAATTCTAAATCATCAATATCAAGCCCTATTTTTTTTGATATTTTATTTATTAAATAAAAAGCCTCTTCTCTCAATTCTGATTTTTTAGTTTTTGAATAAATATCATATAATAACTCAATACTATATTCTGTTGTTTTTACTGATGATAAAATTATTAAGAAAAAATTAGAGTCTTTCTCTTTTTTGTATATTTCTCTTAAAGCTTCATCGCCTCCATACAAACTATAAACAATGGCAGAAGTTTCTTTATGAGTTTCTATATAAATATTTTTAGCAAAACTTAAAAAACTTTCTCTGTCAAGTAAATCTATTATAGAATCAATTTCAAGCAAATAATAAACATCTCTTTTTAACTCTAAATATTTTAAGTATATATATTTTATGATTTTTTCATCAACTATTCTCGATTTATCTTTTATCAATACATTAGAATTTTCTATATAAGAAACTTTCTTTTCATCTTTTTTACTTAATTTAATACTTTCTTCATATTTTTCAATAGTGTCAAATATTTCATAATTAACAGCTTCTTTCAAATCATTATAATAAATGTTTTCTAATTTTCTTTTTACTGATTGGATTTTTTTATTATTACTTTCTGAAGCTATTTTATGAATCTCTTTTATATTCTCCTCTATTTTTTTAATTATAATTTTATTCTCATTATCAAAAGCATATAAATATAAAATCCATTTCAGAGTTAATTTATCTATATTCTTATAAATGATATCAGCCCAATCATCTAAATACTCAAGATATTCAATATTCCAATCATCTAAAGAATCATAATACTGAAAACCGCTTTTTGAAAACATTTCACTCATATCTATAACTTTATTAACTTTCCAATTATTCAAAGGCTGATTAAAATTTTTGGCATCATAAAACATACCATGCATATTCTCAACATTAGAAGTGTTCCAACTATTTAAATCTTGATTAAAATTTATGCATCCATTAAACATTAACAGCATAGTTTTTACATTTGAAGTATTCCATTTATCAAGAGGCTGATTAAAATTCTTTGCTTGCGAAAACATACCATTCATATTTTCAACTTTAGAAGTATCCCAATTATTTAAATCCTGATTGAAATTGAAAGCCATATTAAACATTGCTCTCATATCAAAAACATTACAAGTATTCCATTTATTAAGAGGCATATTAAAACTTTCAGCTCCAGCAAACATAGCTCCCATATCCTTTACATTGGAAACATTCCAATCATTAAGAGGCTGATTAAAATAAAGGCATCTTAAAAACATAGCTCCCATATTTTCAACTTTAGAAACATTCCACTTTTCTATATTATGATTAAAGTATACAGCATCACTAAACATATTCTGCATATTTTTAACATTTGAAGTATCCCATTTCTCAATACCTTTAAAATCTTTCCTTAAACTTTCATAAAAAATACTGCTCATATCAGTTATTAAACTTGTATCAATATCACCCAAATAAATACTTTCATCTTCTACCAATTTTTTTAATTCTTCTTTTGTTTGAGGTTTGTGTTTAGACATGATATAACTCACATAACAGGTTTTTAATTTAAACCTATTATGTGAAAAAATTGTAAATTTATTATATTAATTTAACATTTAATAATTCTGTTTCATAAATGCTTCAACTCTTTTTTTAGCATTTGCTTTCAAATCAAAATAGTAGAGTTCTATATCCCAAGCATGAAAAATACCTTTGCTAAAAACTCCAGGTCTATCTGTAAAAAACATATTAGTGTCTGCTGTAGAACATTTAATTACACCTCTAACTTTATCAACCTTAGCATCAGAGAAATTAGTAACTTGATTAATTAATGTATTTTCATTAGTAATATTTGCTCCTAAACTTAATTCTTTTGGAGCTAAAGTTTCTTCTAAAATCCAAGTAATAGGGTTAATTGTTATAGAGTTTTCAAGAAGTGTAGGATTATAGCCATTAAAATCTGGGCTTTCTGTATTATAAGAAATTATCACTCCTGTATCATCCTCTCTGCTTGCAAATTTTAAATGAGGATTTTCTTCTATATCCTCTTTGGTTACAGAGTATCCTATTATATAAGCAGCTATTAGTCTTTTCTGCAAATCTTCATTATCTTTAAAATAATCTTTCAATATCTCTTTTATCATCATGGCACCTTGAGAATGTCCCATCAATATAATAGGTTTATTGTCATTATAGTTTTTAATAAAATAATCAAATGCTGCTATAGCATCATCTTTAGGAATAGAAAATAAATAACTGTTTAATTCCTCTTTACTTATATTATTAGTTTGGTTTAGCAAATATAATGCATTAGCCTGCCTATAAAAAGGTGCATATACATTTCCATATTCTTCAAACATACTAGTATGCATAATTACTTTATTTGTTACAGTAGCACGCATAGGAGTATAATCTATAGGACATATCATAAAGTTACTGTCATCACTTGCCCAAGTAGTAGGATACAGATAGAATATATCTACATTTCCATTGTTATTATTAGGCAGATACAGCCAATTATTTGAATCAGAGTAATCAGTATTTTCTAAATGAGATGTGTCATTAGTTTTTACATTTTTATTATTGTTTTGAGAGCATGCGAATATTAAAATAGTTATTAAAGATATTATTAATAATTTTATTTTTATCATGATTTTCTCCTTGCTATAATTTTCGCTATTCTAATACATAAAATAATAATCATCAAATACTTATGTTTTATAACTAGATATAATTTTTTTTAATAAAATAATTAAATGGTAAGTAAAATTATAAAAAATTTTAGTATATAGTTACGCTTCGCGAAAGTTCAAGTGTTTCTAGCTTTATACTTTTGGAATATATAAAACTAAAATAATATTTATATTCTGACTGTACATAAAAAGTTATACTTTAGTAAATGCAGTTCTTTTGTTTTTTTGCTACCCCAACGCACGGTTAGAAATATTTATAAACAGAGCTAAATAACCATTATAATTTTATTTACAAACAAATGAATTTTTTAACGTGCGTAATATTTTATGCTAATTATTATGGTATTAAATTTTTTTCTATACTATAATGATTTCAATAAATTTATATTAGGAAATTTTATGTTAGTTGTTAATGATTCTAGTAGGGATTCAGAATATTATTTTGATAAGGCAAATATTTTTTCTCTTGAAGGAAAATATAAAGAAGCCATAGTATATTATAATAAGGCTATAGAGTTAGACCATAATTATACTGATGCTTATAACGGCAGAGGAAAAGCTAGAAATTATTTAGGTAAATATGTAGAAGCTATTAAAGATTTTAATAAAGTGATAGAGTTAGACCATAATTATAGTGATGCTTATAATGACAGAGGATTTGCTAAAATTTATTTATATGAACATGAAGAAGCTATTAAAGATTTTAATAAAGCTATAGAGTTAGACCCTAATTATAGTGATGCTTATAATAACAGAGGATTTGCTAAAGATTGTTTAGATCAACATGAAGAAGCTATTAAAGATTATGATAAAGCTATAGAATTAAACCCTAATGATAGTGCCGCTTATAATAACAAAGGATTTACTAAATATTATTTAGGTCAATATAAAGAAGCTATTAAAGACTATGATAAAGCTATAGAATTAAACCCTAATTATAGTGATGCTTACAATAGCAGAGGAAATGCTAAAAAAAAATTAGGTAAATATGAAGAAGCTATTAAAGATTTTAATAAAGTGATAGAGTTAGACCATAATTATACTGATGCTTATTATAATAGAGGACTCGCTAAAGATAATTTAGGTCAATATGAAGAAGCTATTAAAGATTTTAATAAAGTAATAGAATTAACCCCTAATTATACTAATGCTTATTATGACCGAGGAAATGCTAAAAAAAATTTAGGTCAATATAAAGAAGCTATTAAAGACTATGATAAGGCTATAGAGATGTACCCTATTTATAGTGATGCTTATTATAATAGAGGACTCGCTAAAGATAATTTAGGTCAATATGAAGAAGCTATTAAAGACTATGACAAGGCTATAGAGTTAAACCCTAATGATAGTGATACTTATTATAACAGAGGACTTGCTAAATATTATTTAGATCAATATAAAGAAGCTATTAAAGATTATGACAAAAGTATAGAATTGGCCCCTAATTATAGTGATGCTTATTATAATAGAGGACTCGCTAAAGATAATCTAAGTCAATATGAAGAAGCTATTAAAGACTATGATAAAGCGATAGAGTTAAACCCTAATGATAGTGATACTTATTATAACAGAGGAAGTGTTAAAGATAATCTAGGTCAATATGAAGAAGCTATTAAAGATTATGATAAGGCTATAGAATTAGACCCTAATGATAGTTATGCTTATAATAACAGAGGAGTATCTAAAGAAAATTTAGGAGAGTACAATGAAGCTTTAAAAGATTATAAAAAGGCTTTGGAATTAGACCCTAACTATGATACTGCTAGAGAAAATATAAAAGAGATTCAAGATAAATATGGCTTGAAATAAAATTAAGAATTTCATTGTTGTGCCTACTTTGTAACTACATACTTAAGAATACATTTAATTTTTATTATACTCTCAATCATAAAATAATTTTTATACTTTTACTACGCTAAAATATAATACAAAAATCAAATATGCGAACCTACACATTCATAAAATTTTCTAAAAGTTTCTTTTATATCATTATCCCAAGTGTTATGATTAAAAATTACTGTTGCACATTCTCTATATAAAGCATCTCTTTTTTTTGACAATTCAATTAGTTTATTTTTATCTTGCACTAATAATGGACGTTCTGATACATTTATATTATTTACTATAAGCTCGGCGTGTCTGTCAATAAAAATAACTATGCCTTTCTCCCTCATCAAAACTCTGTTTCTTTCTTTTAATATAGCTCCACCGCCAGTAGATATAACAGCATTTTTTATATTAGATAACTCTTCAAGTACATCACTTTCTACTTCTCTAAAATATTCTTCTCCGCTATCTTCAAATATCTTATTTATAGTTTTTTTCTCTCTATCCTCTATAACCTTATCCATATCAAAAAAACTATAATTAATATGTTCAGCTAAAAGTTTTGATAAATCACTTTTTCCGCTTCCGGGAAGTCCAATAACAAATACAGTCTTTTCTGAATTATTCATCATAAACTCCAAGCACTATAAAATTCTCTACACTTCTTCTAAACTCTTCAAAAACATTCTTAGCCTCATCGCTTTCAAAATCTCCAACCATATCAATATAAAAATAATACTGCCACTTTCTCTCAACATGCGGACGGCTTACTATAGATGTTAAATTAAATATTTTTAATTTATCTAAAACATTAGAAAGCGAACCATTTTCATGCGGAAGTAAAAATCTCATAGTCATCTTATTACCAGAACTCAAAGCATTGTCATAATTACTTACAACTATAAACCTTGTGGTATTGCCTTTAATGTTTTCAATATTCTCTTTTAAGATGTTTAAATTATAAATCTTATATGCATTTTTATTTGATATAGAAGCTAAAGAATCATCACCACTGTTTGATACAAAAAAAGCAGCTTCTGCAGTGTTCGTAGAGAAAATCTCTTCGTAATTATTCTCTTTTATAAAATTAGAACATTGCTTCAATGCCTGATGATGTGATATTACCTTTTTTATATTACCTATATTAGTATTCTTATTTGCCATAAGTGCATATTCTATTGTAAGATAAACTTCCCCCACTATTTTGCAATTATAATCAGCAAGTATATCAAGCACCTCATTAACCATTCCTGTAGAAGAATTCTCAAGCGGCAAAACTCCATAATAGCTCTCAGAACTTCTTATACTCTCAAGAACTTCTTCAAAACTCTTTTTCTTTATCAATTTAGCCTCATCGCCAAAAAACTTTTTAGCAGCCTCATATCCGTTTCCGCCCTCTCTTCCTTGATAGGCTATAACAGAATCATATTTTATTTTTTTATTATTGTTATTTTCTTTAGTGTCGTTATCAGCAATCAAATGCTTTTGAATCTGCTTTGATGTGTACATTATATCATTATAAATAGTAGTAATTAAATTAGATAATTCCTTGTTTTCAAGAAGATTTATTTTACTTGCTATAACTTCTTTCTCTCTCTTAGGGTCAAATATTGGAGCATTATTCTTTTTCTTAATCTCTCCAACCTTCACACTCACTTTCATTCTCTCATCTATTAACCTTACAATATTTCTATCTATTTCATCAATTTTTTTTCTTAAATCCTTTAACTCTTCCATTATTTTACCCTTATAAAATTATTAATAATATATAATAATATCCTTACTATTAATGATAATTATTATACAAAATGACTAAAAATTGTAAAGTGTATAATATCATATTTTAATTTTCTTTACATTATAATTAAATTTGTTGACTTTTTTAGTCATTACTATAAAATAAAATGCAGCTATATTTTAATATATCTACAAATTTCATTTATTGTATAATTGTATATAGGATTATTTTATTTTTATAGAGGATACTATGCAAGTTTCTAAAGAGTGGCTTGAAAAATATTCTAAAATAAAAAATATACTAAAAGCACAAGATAATTTAGAAGAAGCATTTACAAAAAAAGAAATAAATAACGCAAAATTAGATATATTAGACTTAGGTGAAGTTAATATAGAAAGCGGAAAAGTTGTTGTATGTGATCCTTTAGCTTATTTAGATAAAGAGTCTTTATCCTTTATACAAGAAATTAAACCAAATAAATATAAGGTTTTAGTTGGTGTTTTAGAAGATGAAGAGATATATGCTATTGTAAAACTTCAAATATCAGACAAAGCCCCTAAATATTATGATTTGGCATTAACTGGCGTAGAAGAGTTGGAACATGTAGAAGAGGGTGATTTTTTTGGTTTTCCTGTGGATGCTGGTATGGCTTGTATATGTGATTATAATGCTCTTAATGATTTTACAAAGTTTGAAGATAAATTAATAGAATCAAAAGGAGATGATTATAATATATATGATGATTTATTTGCAGGTCTATTAAAAGATAATGCGAAAAAATACCCTAAACATCAAAGTGAATATGGTGATTGGCTTAATTTTAATATACCAGAGAGTAAATATAATATAGTTTTGTTTCAAAGCGGATATGGCGATGGTTTTTATCCTTCATATTTTGGTTATGATGATAATGATGAAATTTGTGGTTTATATATTGTTTTTATAGACTTATTTGCTGATGATTAATAGTTTTATAAAATCTTATAATAAATATTTTGTTTAATAGAACATTAGGAGTATGTAAAATAATATGAACGTTTTAGATTATATAAAATACAATTTTTTTAATATAAGAACTCCAAGCTTGGTAGAAAAGGTTCGTTTACAGGAATATGCTGCTAGAATACAAAATAATAAATATCATTTTGTAGATTTAAAAACAGGTGCTTTAACAGATACTCTTGCTAAGTTTGTATTTGATATGTATAAAGTAATTGGTCCATTATTACATTCTTTAAAAGAAGAGTTTATTATTAAAGACGGTAAGCAATTTTCATATTATTTAATAGAAGTATCATTTAATGAAGAAATAAAAAACTTATATCTCACGCTCAACAAAGAATATATGACAGAAAAACTAAATAGCGGAGAAAAGATCAATGATGTATTTAATGATGTAAAAAATAATTTTAGTAAGTTTAAAAAATTCATAAGCAGCGATAATGGAAGAGAAATAAATCTAACATTTAATTTGCTTAAAGATTTTGCTACAATATCAAATTTCGATTTCTTTTTGTTTTTAAGGGCTTTCTGTCCTTCTTTTGTAGACGGAGCATATAATTCTAACCCAACATTTAAAAGTACATCAAATGTTCAAGTAGTAGATGATTTAATAAGATTAGATGAGGCTGTAAAAAGCATAGTAATAAGAAAAGAGTTGGCAAGTGCTTTAAAAATATTTCAAAAATACATAGGTGTACCAGAAATACCTGAAAATAATATAAAAACTTTTTTAGCTAGAGTAAAATATTTACAAACACCAAATTTATTGAGTGATATCATTATTTACTTATTAAAAGATTTTACATATAAATCTCCATCAAACTCATCTAATGTAAATATTTTTGTAAACTATATTACAGATTGTACAAATAATCTCAAAAAAGATATGAATGAAATAGTTTCCGAAATAAAAGCTAATAAAATCACAACTATGAGAGAGAAAACTTTCAGCGGAATTGAAATAATGAAGATGAGTAATATTAATGATGATAAAAATGAGCTTTTAGAAAAATATGAATGCCTTACTTTTACTTGTATAGAGCCTTTAGAATATATAAAAACTTTTGTTGTAGAGATATTTGATATAAAATATAAAGCTCCTTTAAATGATATGTTTTTGGGGGTTGATTTTGTTAACAAAGAGAGAAACTCTATGGGGCTTGATGCTTTCTATACTTTAAACGATTCTAATACAGAAATTGTTAATTTTGATGCCCAATTAAGCCCAGAATCTGAAAACTTCAAAAGATTTAAAGGCTGGACTATCACAAAAAATAAAGCTCTAACTAGCAGAGAATTAATAGAAGCTATGGTAAAAAAATTGGATGAAGAAGGAAATAAAATTATTATTAATGCTTATAATTCTGTACTAGATTTAACAAGCATAGTAAAGAATGTTATAGAAGACTATAATAATGGCAGTAAAAATGAAATCCTTAATGCTAATAAAATACCTAGCCTAGAAAGATTTAATTTAAATGTAGCTAAAGAAATGCTTGATGATTTTGAAAACTTTATATCACTATTAAAAAACTTTGTAAGGTAATAATAAATATTTAGAGAGTTCGTATGTATAAAAAATATAAAACAGCTATTAACATTACTATAGGTATTATTATAAGTATTATTTGTTTATACTTTGCTTTTAGAGGCATTGATATAAAGGGTTCTATTGAAGTAGTAAAAAATATTAATGTAGTATATTTTATTATATCTTTAATACTAAGTGTAGTAATAATTGCTTTAAGAGGCTTAAGATGGGAATGCTTTATACCTTTAAAGAAGCCTATAAAAAAGAGAACTATAGTAATGGCAACCTATATTGGATATATGGCAAATAATATACTTCCGGCTAAACTTGGGGAGGTTGCTCGTGCTTATATATTAGGAGTTAAAGAAGATGTAAGCAAGTCTGCTTTAATAGCTTCTGTTATTACAGAGAGACTATTTGATGTTATTACTGGAGGAGTTATACTTACTCTTTCTGTAGCTTTTATTCCAAATTTGCCTAAAACTGTTACTTATGCTGCTGTTGCTTTATTTGTTGTGTCAATTGTTGGTTTTTTAGTATTAATGTTTTTAGTGTGGCAAAAAGAGTTTGCTCATAAAGTTTTTCACAAAGTATTTGGAATACTGCCTCAAAAAATTGGCTCAAAACTAATAGAGTTCTCATGCAATTTTATAGATGGTATAGGTTTTAAAAATGACCCTAAACATATATTTTTAATATTTTTCTATACAATTTTTTATCTTATAGGACAAATATTTACAATAGGCTTTTTATTAGAAGCTTTTAATATAAAAGCATCCCCAATTATAGCATTATTTGTATTTGCTATTGGCGGTTTTGGTTTTGCTGTACCTTCTGCCCCTTCTGGAATAGGACCTTTTGAATGGGCTATTATTTTTGGACTTTCATTAATAGGTGTAGAAAAAACTGTGGCTGCTCCTTATGCTTTGGTTTATCATATGATGGGTATTGTACCTATTACTATAATTGGTTTTATATTCCTATTTATTATGGGAGTTAACCTAAAAGAAGCTACATCACAGAAACAATAATTCATTTAAAGGTTTAATATGAAAGAATATAATATATGTTTAGCATCAGATGATAGATTTGTACCGTATATGGAAGCATTGATTGTTTCTATATTAAAAACTTCTTTAGACGATGAAAAATTTGCTTTTCATGTGATAACATTACATATATCAGATGATAATAAATTAAGATTAGATTATTTAAAAAAAATAAAAAAATTTGATATTTATTATTATAAGCCTGTAAATATAGATAAATATAACAAATGGTTTCAAGAAAAAACAGATAGAAAATGGTCTGTTGAAATATTTTTCAAATTAGACATACCAATTTTATTATCTCATTTAGATAAAGTATTATTTTTAGATTGTGATATGATAGTACTCGATAGTCTAAAAGAACTGTTTGAAACAGATTTGAATAATTTTTATGTTGGTGCAGTTGAAGATATATATTTTAATAATTCACATTTAAAAAAAATAGGGTTAGATATATCTCATAAATATTTTAATGTTGGATTATTATTAATTAATATAAAAGAATTTAATGCTAATAATTTATATGACAAAATAGATTCATACGTTAATAATTCTAAAAAATTATATTTTCCTGAACAAGATATATTAAATTATGTATTTTATGGAAAAATTAAATATTTTGATTATAAATATAATTTCACTTCGGCAATAGCTAAAAAACATAAAAATATAGAAAATGTTATAATTCCACATTTTACTTTAGTTAAACCTTTATATCATAATACACCTATAGTTAAAAATAGATTCTATTATGCATTTTGGAAATATTTTGTAGAAACTAAAAGTTTTAAAGATGAAAGCCTAAAATATGCTACTATATTAATTGATCAAAATGATCCTAAAATAGCAGGACATAATAAGCTTATAGATAAATTATCTTGGTGGATACCTTTCAGAGAAATGAGAAATAATTTTAAAATTAAATATAAAAGAGACATAAAAGAAAAATTCGAATAAATAAAAAATTATATTTTCCTGAACAAGATGTATTGAATTATATGTTTTGCAGTAAAATTAAATATAAAAAAGAGATAAAATATTTTCAATAATTATCATATATTAACAAATTAATTTTCTTTTAAAAATTTAATAACTTCTAATAAGTTATTAAATTTTTTATATGATAATTCTCTCTCCTCACTTTCAGTTAAATGAAACATGTCTGGAATATAAAATCTCTTTTCTATTCCTGCACTTTTTGCAGCAATTAATCCATTTTTAGAATCTTCAAGTATAATAACATTATTTCTATCTTCTACATCAAAATATTCACATACTTTATTATATAAATCTGGAGCAGGTTTAGGATTTATTACTTCATCTCCAGATAATACATAATCAAATTTGTCATATATATTTAACATATTCAAAAACCTATTTACCCTAGATCTAATACTTGAACTTGCAATTGCTTTTTTAATATTCAAAGATGATAAATAATCTAGTATTTCATAAGCACCTTTTTTTACATTTAACCCATCAGATTTTATTATATTATCAATCTCATTTCTTTGTTCTTTTATTATATCGGTATAAGTTTTATATTTAAATATTTTCTCTACATATTTAGATGAGTATACTGCATTAGAGCCTATTATGTTTTTAAAAAAATCATTTTCATTAGAATCTTTATCAAAAATAATATTATTGTTTTTAAATACTCTTTTCCAAGCATTTATACTTACACTCTCAGAATCTATAACAAGTCCATCCATATCAAATATAATTAATTCAATTTTATTTACCATCATTATCTAATATATTGAACTATCTCATAATAATATAATTAATTATTATGAGATAGTTTTTTAACAATATTTATTTAGTTTTTATAGTTATATAACTTCCTATATTAGGAAACACCTTAGGCATTCCATTAAGTAATATAGAACCGGGTAATATATCCTCTGAATTTGATGGATCATTAAAATCCTGAAATCGTAAAGTCATATGTGTTAATGATTTTAGTGTATTATTTGCTTCACATCCTACTTCTAATATCTCAAAATCCTGATCATTAAAAGACAATACCATTCCTTTTTCAATATCATTTTCTACTGCTTCAGACTCTACTATTATACTATATGATCTTAAGTCATTGTCATTAACTTTACCATATATTATAAATAACTTATCTTCATCAAAAAAAGAAAGGGCATTTTCACCTATGTAATTTACTTTTAGTTTAATAATCTCATTATAATCCATTATAATTTATTTTCCTTCAATTAATTTCCACAACTTTATTAGTATCAATAGATTCATGTACAGCAGTTGCTATTTTTGTAGCCTGTAATCCATCATATGCATCAGCAATAAACGGCTTATTATATACTATAGATTTTGCAAAATCAAATATAGGTTCAATTCCAAATCCAGAAGCAAGACCCTCTCTATAAGTTATAAAATAAGAATTAGGTGTAGAACATTTCTCTGGAGAGAATATCTCTACGCCCCTATTCTGTGAATCTACTCTTATAAATCTGTTTTCACACAAAATAGAAGCCCTACCATCATTAGATTTAGGAAAAGAATTAGGAAGAACCCAACAATTATCTACAGTCCAAGTAGAATTATCATCCATTATTAGCATAGCCTGAACACTATCATAACAATCTATGCCTTTAGATTTCAAAACTCCCTTTTGTCCATATGCAAATACAGCTTTAACTTCTCTACCAGTAATAAATCTAATAGAATCATAACAATGCACTCCTAAAAAATGGGCAGGTGAACTTAATTTAGACCATTTAAGCCAGTTAATAGGTACATCTATTATATCATCCATGCTCATATATCCTCTTATAACTTTTCCAGAGTCATTCTTTTCTAATTCTAGTTTAACACTTATAGTAGCAGGGTCCCATCTTTTGTGAAAATCTACAGCAACTCTCACATTTTTTTCTTTAGCTAAATTAATTAAATCCTCAGCCTCTTGTACATTTATTGTAATTGGTTTTTCTATTAATACATGTACCCCTTTCTCTATAGCCTTTTTAGCAGGTTCATAATGAAATGGATCTGGGGTAGCTATAGAGATAATATCTGGTTTTTCAATATCTATTAATTCTTCCAAATCAATATATGGTTTTATATTATATTCATTTGCTCTTTTTTTACATAATTCTTCATTCAAATCACATATTGAAGTTAATTGAGTATATTCACAATTTTTATAAGCATTAAGATGATGCGAGCCAAAAATTCCTCCACCAACTACAGCCGCTTTCAATTTTTGCATAATCGTCTCCTTTTTATAATTGTTTCAACTTAAAATAAACCTATACTAAATATATATCCTATTATTACAGCTAAAGGTCCAGTAATCTGTCTTGATAAAAGAAAAGCAGGAGTTCCTATCTCTATAGTTTCAGGTTCAGCTCTTTGCATAGATAATCCTACAGGTACAAAATCAGCTCCTACTTGTACATTTATTGCAAATAAAGCAGGTATTGCAAAAGAAGGACTTATTATACCAGCAGCAATATTTGTTCCTATTAATATTCCTACTACTTGAGCTACAGCAGCTCCTGGTCCTAAAATAGGAGAAAGGAAAGGTAATCCACATATTATAGCAAGTATTAACAATCCCCATAAAGTACCAGATAAAGGTGAAAGAGCATTAGCAATAATATTTCCTAAAGAAGTCTTTTGTATAAATGCTATAAAAATAGATACAAATGCCATAAAAGGTATTATTCTAGTTATACAAACATCTATAGCCTCTTTTCCTGATTGATAAAATAAAGATATTACCTTACCAACATTAACCCCAATTTTTGTTACAACTCCAAAAAATCCTTTATCAAAATTGTAAGTAGTATTAGTTTTTTTAGTAGTATCTTCAGTAGTGTTGCTTTTATGTGTATTGCCGTTTATTTCTACAACTTCAGCATCACATTCAGATATAGTTTGCTCACTTACATCTGAAACATAAATATCTTCTAAAATATATTTTGCTAAAGGTCCAGATTTTCCAACAGGAGTAACATTAATAGTAGGTACTCTTTTTTGAGGATATACTCCGCATCTCAAAGTTCCTCCACAATTTATAACAACACATGCAATGTCTTCATCTTTTATAGCTCTAACCATACCATCAACAGCTTCTATGCCAAGCATATCAGCAATTCTTTTTGCTACAGGGTCAACTCCTCCTCCTGTTATAGAAACTACTTTTTTAATATCTTTTTCATTATCTTTTACTTCTATTACTAATGGACCGCCCCATCCATTTTTTCCTTTTTTTATACAAATAGCACTCATTTTTCTCTCCTTTTTTAATTTTTAATTAATTAATCTGTTTTTCAATAGCCATGCGTTTCTTTCTTTGCAAATAAAGAAAAATAAATTCTGTCACATATCCTCTAATTAATCCTACAAGTATTCCAGCTAATAAATATCTAATAGCCAAATTATGTATTGGCAATCCTAAAGCCTCAACACCATTAGCTATTCCAAGCCATATAAATAATTCAGCAGGAACAACATGAGGAAATAAAGATGTTAAAGGATGTGCTGTTGCTCCTAAAGCATCTTCAAATCCAGGTTTTGCTTTCTCTGGTAAAAATCTACCAATAGTTAAAGCACCAGGAGAACTTAGGAAAAACCAAGCTAATGAAGGTAAAATACCATAAGTTAAAAATCTGGATTTTGCTAATATTTTAGAAAATTTTTCTATCTTATCTTCACCTACTATTTTCACAATAAAGTTAATTAATGTAAGCATTATAATTAATGCCGGTATTGAACCCTTCACCATATCTAAAAATGTTGTTCCTGCTGCATTTGTAAAGTCAATAAAACTTTGAGCAGACGTTGTAAATATGTTACCCATATAAATTCCTCCCAACATTTGTTTCATTTTGAAACAAATATTTACTATTTTTTAATATTTTTGAAACAATATATGATATAGTATATAAACAAAATGTTTGATGTCAAATTATTTTCTTATTTTTAATTATGACCATTGATTTTTTTTAGATTTTTTATAATATGTTACATTATGACTATAAGAGAAATTTCATTAAAAACTGGATTATCACCTGCTACTATATCTAGGGCATTAAAAAAGCCACATTTAGTAAAGAATCATACTAAAGAATTGATTATGAATGTGATTAATCAGAATGACAGATATTTAAAAGTTTTAAATATATTAGTACCTGATGTCTCTATTTTTCCAGCAAGTGATATTATAAATCACATTATGAATTATTTATATGATGAAGATATTCAAGTTATATTATATTCTTCCAAAAATGATTTAAATATTGAGAGAAAAATTATTAATAGAATTAACAATTATAATCAAAAAGATAGTGTATTATTTTGGTTTCCTATAGCTTCGAAAAGAGATGAAAATTTTACTATACCTATGATACCTACTATTGTATTATATCATGGTTTTTATCTGCCAAATTTTAATCCTAATATTTTAAGTATAAATTTTGATAAAATTGTGGAGATGACTTCAAATTTGTTATATAAAGGTGGGGCAAAAAGACTATTAATATTAATAGACCATGCTGAAAATTCAATACTGGGTAATAAAATTAAAAATTTATATAACTCATATATATTATCATATTGCAATTTACTAAAAAATGTAGACTTCTTATTTTTTGAAGACAACAACTGGGAAAATGTTTTTCATTTACTAAATAAAAATTATGAAAATACTTTTCCATTCGATTCTATTATTTCTTTATCATCTTCTATAGCATACGGCGTTGTAACTTTTTTAAAAACTAAAAAACTTTCTATTCCATATGATGTATCTATAATCACATTTGGATATGATTTAGGTTTTGAACTTATGGAACAACCTATAAGTATGATATATCCAGATACACAAAAAGCCGCTGAACATATTATATATATGGCAGCCCAATTAATTGAAAATGACAATTTTAATGATTCAATCAGTTTAAATTTACAATCCTCTCTTTTAGGATCAGAAAGAAAATATTAAGTATTACTTTATTTATATAAAAATAGATAATATAATTGACAAGTTTTATATAAATGTTATAATTTGGTACAATAAAAATATATTTTAGGAGATTAAACATGTCAAGATTTACAATTCCTAGAGATTTATACTATGGCGATAATGCTATGGAAGAATTAAAGAACTTAAAAGGTTACAAAAAAGCTATAATTGTTACAGGCGGTTCATCTATGAAAAGAGGTGGATTCCTTGATAAATGCGAGAAGATATTAAAAGATACTGGTTTAGAAGTTAAAATTTTTGACGGAGTTGAGCCAGATCCTTCTATAGAAACAGTTTATAAGGGTGCTGAGGCTATGAGAGCTTTTAATCCTGATGTAATAGTTGCATTAGGTGGCGGTTCTGCATTAGATGCTGCTAAAGCTATGTGGGTGTTCTATGAATATCCTGAGAAAAAATTCGATGATATTAAAACCCCTTTCACTATGCCTAAACTTAGAACTAAAGCTATTTTTGCTGCTATTCCTTCTACAAGTGGTACAGCTTCAGAAGTTACAGCTTTCTCAGTAATTACAGACTATTCTACAAACATTAAATATCCATTAGCAGACTTTGAAATTACTCCAGACATTGCTATACTTGATTATTCAATACCAATGACAATGCCTGAAACTGTTTCTGCTGATACTGGTATGGACGCTTTAACTCACTCTATAGAAGCTTATGTTGCAGGACTTAGAACTGACATAACTGATGCTTTAGCTATGAAAGCAATTGACATGATTGTTCATAATATAGAAAAAGCTGTTAAAGGCGATAAAGAAGGAAGGGCTAAATTACATGTTGCTCAATGTTTAGCTGGTATGTCTTTCTCTAATGCTTTACTTGGTATAGTACACAGTTTAGCTCATAAAACAGGTGCTGAGTTCCATATTACTCACGGCAGATGTAATGCTATACTTCTTCCTTATGTTATAGAATACAACTCAAAAGTTTGTGCTAACAGATTTGCTGATATAGCTAGAATGCTTAAACTTTCTGGAAACACTGATGCAGAGCTTACTGCTGCTTTAGTAAATAAAGTTAAAGAATTGAATGTTAAATTAGGCATTAAACAAACTTATAAAGACAATGGCGTAACTGAAGACCATTTCAAACAAAAATGCGATGATATAGCTAAGAATGCAGTTGCTGACCCTTGTACAGGTTCTAACCCTAGAGAAACTGATGTTGCTAATATGAAAAAAGTATTAGAATCAGCTTACTACGGAAATGCTGTTAACTTTTAATTAATATATTTAAATCATAGTTTTTCCCCGAGTATTATTTATATAATACTTGGGGTTTTTATATGATTAAAGAAATGTATTTTAAATTGTATTTTTAATATAAAATATAAATATAAAAAAAACTTTACATATAATGATATGCAATTTATAAAAAATGACTTGACAAAAAAAAGTATTGTATTATGATAGCGTTAAAATTACGATACAATGGAGTAAATATGGAAAAATTAGAATATTTTAGTTTTTTTAATATTATAGAAATGTTAAATGGATATTTTGCTAAATTTGATGATGATTTCGATGATGATGATTATGATGATTACGACGATGATGACGAAGATTATGATGATGAAGACGACTATGATGATGATGATTATGATGACGATTTCGATGATGATTTAGATGATGACTATGATGATGAAGATGACTATGATGATGATGATTATGATGACGATTTCGATGATGATGATTATGATGATGATTTAGATTTTGATGATGACTTTGATGATGATTTTGATAATGACTTCGATGATGATTTCGATGATGATTTTGACGATGACGAAGATTATGATGATGACGATTTTGATGACGAAGATTAATAATATATAAGCAATATTGATATTATAATAATATTAATATTGCTTCTAATCGTAGGTTTTGTAATGGCAGAAAGAAATAACAATAATAATAGATTTAAAAATAATTATAATAATTTTCACAATAAGAAAAAAAAAGATAATTCTTACAATAACAGAAAAAAAAATAATCATAATCAATATAGAAACAAAAAAACTATAGAAGAATATGAAAAGATATATCTTAGCAATAAGATGAAAGATAAATCAGAGAAGGCAATATGTCCTATATGTAATGAACCTATATATATACCAGAAGAAGCTATAACACATAATGCTACAAATAAACTAGCCCATTTTGAATGTATATTAAAAGAAATAAAAAGTAGTAATGAAGAAGAAATGGAAGAAAATGATAAAATAGTTTATTTAGGCTCTGGTACTTTTGGTATCATACAAGAGAGAAAGAATTCTAAAGGCACTAAACTTTTTGTAAGAAAGAGAATAAATTACGAAAACAGAAAAGTAAAAAAAGTAGAAGACGATTCTGATCCTGAAGAGGAGGATTTATTTAATGTATAATATGCCTAAGGGATTTTCTTCCGCGGCAATAAAAGCAGGGCTAAAAAATAATGATTATGATCTCGCAATAATAAAAAGTGAACTTCCAAGCACAGTGTCTGCATTATATACACAAAATAAATTACAAGCAGCTCCTATACAATTTTCTAAAAATAATGATAAAAACAAAATTGAATTATTAATAGTAAATAGTAAATCAGCTAATTCTCTTACTGGAAAAAAAGGCTATCAAGATGTATTAGATATAGCCAAACATTGTAGTAATATTTTTAAATGTAAAAAAGAAAACATGATGATGGCTTCCACTGGTATCATAGGAGTTCCTTTGGAAGTAGAAAAAATAAAAAATGCAATTACTAATGCAAAATTAAATACTGGTTTTGATGAAAACATCATAAAAGCAATTCAAACAAGAGATAGAATAGACAAAGTATATAAAACACAATTTCAAATAGAAGATAAAACAGCAAATTTTTTGGCAATAGCTAAGGGAAGCTCAATAGTTCACCCTAACATGGCTACTGTATTATTATTTATATTTACAGATTTAAATGTTGAAAAAAAAACTTTAAACAAAGCTTTTAAATATGCAGTGGAACATACATTAAATAGAATATCAATAGATGGAGAAACATCAACTAATGATATGGCTTTGATAATGGCAAATGGTGCATTAGAAAATAAACCCATTAATGAAAAAAACAAAAAACTATTTTTAGAGCTGCAGCAAAAATTAGAAGAGATATGTGCTGTTATATCTAAGATGATACTATTAGACGGTGAGGGAATGAGTAAAACTATTATGGTATCTGTAAAGAAAGCTAAAACTCAAAAAGATGCCTTTGAAATAGCAAGCAAAATATCAAAGTCTAATCTTGTTAAAATTTTATTTATATCAAATGAAATAGAACATCGTAAATTATTGTCAACCATAGGAAATATGAATGTTAATATAGATAAAATGTCTATCACAGTAGATGGTATCAGCATTTACAAAAACGGAAAAATAAATGAAAATCAAGATGAATTAAAAATATTAAATAATAGTTTAAATAAAGATAAAAATGAACATCATATTATATTAGATTGCGGATATAATACAAAGTTTGAAGACTATTATTATTTTACAGATATAAGTCAGGAATATATATCAATACATTCAAGTTATAATATTTAGCTTCTTATATTTCCAACAGTAGGGTCATATATCACTTCTTCTGGAAGAGTATAAATATTATTATTATTCTCTGTAGTATTTCTATTTTCATTTGTATAAGCATTATTTTCATCTAATGGAGCATAATAATAATCTTCTTCTTCTTCATCTGCCATATTAGTTATATCATTATTATTGTTTCTTCTAGTTGCACTTCTTATATGGTCAATATTACATTGAGTACTAAGGTCTATATTTCCACCAACGGTAAGAGGGGTTGTATTAATACAAGTATGATTTCTAGGCAAACCAGAATCCTGACAAATCTCTACAATAAATACATCTTCCGGCACCTTCCAATGAAACTCTCTTTTATCTAAAGGAGTAATTGCATCTAAATATTGAAATGTAGCCAAAGCCGTAGTAGCTCCTCCTGTAACATTATTAGGAAGAACGTCATTTCTATCGCTTCCAATCCAAGTAACAGTTACAATCTCATCATTATAGGCAACAAACCAGTTATCTCTATGCTCGCTTGTAGTACCTGTTTTAGCAGAATATGAAGGACTTTGAAAACCATATGTACTAGCACTTCTGTATGCTGTTCCTCCGGGAGCTATTACTTTTTGAAGAGTAGAGTTTAAAAAATAATATGATGCTTGTGAAGTTGAACTTATTTTTTTTGGAGTTCTATCTGCAAGAGCAGTTACGCTTAATTCATTTCCATCTATATCTATTACTTTATCCACTATATAGTTGTTGTATCTTGTGCCATTATTAGCAAGCCCGCCATAAGCAGTAGCCAAATCTAAAGGACTCATCTCTATAGTACCCAAACCAATAGATAATGCATTTGGTATATATGCATCATTTCCAAAAAACTCTCTGGAATGATCAACAAAATAAGTAAGACCAATATCATTTAATAATTTAACAGCAACAGTATTGATAGATTTTGTTAGAGCAGTTTCTAAAGTAATTTCGCCCATATATCTTCTATTAAAGTTTCTAGGGGAATATGCTGGCTTACCCGGTCCTTGAGGGTAGCTGTAATTGGTGTCAAGCATAGTAGAAAAAGGCTGAGCTCCACCTTCAAATGCATACAAATATATAAAAGGTTTTATTACACTTCCTATTTGTCTTCTTGCCTGCACTGCCCTATTAAACTGGTTTTGCAATGTGTACCCATCTCCTCCTATCATTACAAGTATGCCGCCTGTTTTAGGGTCTATGGAAACCATTGCACCTTGATAGCTTCTGTTGGAAGTAGATGCTTGAAGATTTCTTATCTTTTCTTTCATTACAGCATCTGCCACTCTATAATATCTTTCATTTATTGTTGTGTATATTTTAAGACCAGATAAAGCAAGTTCATCTTTATTAAAATAGTTTAATAATTCTTGTCTTACATATTCATTAGCATAGGGTGTTCTGTTTACAGTCATTTTCCACTGAGCACCTTTAACTTGTTTGCTAATGTTTGTATATTTTTGGTCAAATAGTTCTAATTCTGCATTTTTAGTGTTTTCATCTATAACTTTATTTTTAACGAGTCTTGATAAAATTTGTTCAACTTTTTTTCTGCTGTTGTCTGGATTATTTACTATAGAGTAGTATGTAGGGTTAGGAAGCATGCCAACCATTATAGCAAATTCTAATAATCTGCACTGCCTTAAAGGCTTCTGAAAATAATAATTAGCAGCCGCCTCAAAACCATAATTTCCATCACCCAAATAAACAGTATTAAAATACATAGCTAGTATTTCTTTTTTTGTATATTTAGCCTCTATCTCTCTTGCAGCAAACATTTCAAATAACTTTCTCTCTATGGTTCTCTCACTTTTTGTAAATAACAACTTTGCTAATTGCTGTGTGAGAGTAGAGCCTCCTCCTACTATCCTTCTTGTTAGAATAGTTTGTATTGCCAAATATGCAGACCTAAAATAGTTTATACCATTATGCGAATAGAATTTCTGATCTTCCATTAAAAGAAGTGTTTTTTCTAATAGAGGGTTAATATCATCAACATTTACAACCTCATAAGCAGGAGGCATATATTCCCCTATGAGTATATTGTTTTTATCATAAATCTTTGTAGGAGGTGAATCCCCAAAAGGGTTTAGAGGGTTAAAATATCTTATTCTCTTTTCATTTCCTCTTATTACTATTATATTGTAATATTCCTCAAGCATAGCCATACTTTGATCTCTTTTGGAAACCCAGTCTTTATATATATTTCCAACATAAAGACTAACTACTATTCCCCCAACTGCAGAGATTAAAAGCACAACAATAAACACACTTATTAAAAATTTTTTAAGTTTTGATTTTTTCTTTTTTACAGTTTTATCTTTAGTAACCATTATACACCAATTAACATAATATTTTTTAATATAATACTATGATATAATCAACTTTGCAAGTCAATATACATTAATTTTTTATATCTTATAAAAAACAAATCTTCAATATATATAGTAAAAAATATAAAAAAAGAGCATACATAATATTATTTATGATGCTCTTTAATATTTTATATAAAACTATCAATTATTATTTAATTACTTCTTTTACTTTACTTAAAACATTTTCTCCAGATACACCATATTTTACTTTTAATTCTGTAGATTTACCAGATTCAGTGAAAGTATCTCTGCATCCTACTATTTTTAAAGGAGCAACATCTTTATACTCAGCAAGCACCTCAGCTACAGCACTTCCTAAACCGCCTATAACACTATGATTCTCTAAAGTTACAACACATTTAACTTGTTTAGCATTTTCTACAATGTTTTTAGTATCCAAAGGTTTTAAAGAACGAACATGTATTAAACGATAAGTAATATTATTTTTTTCTAATAAATTAACAGCATCAACAGCCTGTTCAAAAGAAGAACCATCAAAAAATAATGCCACATCATCACCAGTTTTAGCTATTTCTTTATTTGTAATATCAAAATTAGCCTCTTCAGGAGAGTTATAAATAATAGGTACAGGCTCTCTTGATACTCTTATATAATAAAGCCCTTTGTTATTGAAAGCATAATTAATAGCAGATTTAACATCATTTTCATCAAGAGGAAGAAGCAGATTCATATTTGGTATACAACGTATTATAGCCATATCTTGTGTAGCTTGATGGCTTGCACCGTCAGGACCAGCATCTAAACCGGGGTGAGTAGCTATTATTTTAAGATTAGCTTTAGTATAAGCAGCTTGTCTAATTTGAGTCCATACAGTACCGCTTGCAAATATAGCGAAATTAACATATACAGGATACATTCCTTCTAATGCTAAACCAGTAGCAGCACTTAAAGAACTCTGCTCACCAATACCTAATTCCCAATAATTTTTTGGAAAAGTTTTAGTTACATCATAAGCAGATGTTGATGTACCTAAATCATTGTCTATTACTATTATCTGATTGTTTTTTTCTATTAAACTAGTTAAATGTTTACCTATTACCGCTCTAGGAGCAGAAGTTTTTTCTATGTTTATCATAAATATTAGTCCCCTTTTTTATTACATATCTAAATCTTTTTTTATTTGCTCAAAATCTTTATCACTTATAGTTAAAGAATGGCAATTAGGGTTATTTTCCAAGAAAGAAACACCTTTACCTTTTACTGTTTTCATTATAATAGCAACAGGTTTTCCGCTTAATTTATCTAATTTATCTAAGGCTTCAACAACTTCTTTCATATTGTTTCCATCTTTTACTGTTATAACATTCCAATTAAAACTAGTAAACTTATCTTCTAAAGAGCCTAAATTAATAACTTCATTAACAGGGTCATGTGAAGATAAGCCATTATTATCTATAATAGCTACTAAATTATCTAATTTAAAATGAGCAGCCTGCTGAACAGTCTCCCAAATCTGACCTTCATGAAGTTCAGCATCACCGCATAAAGCAAATATTTTTTTAGGGTTATTATTGAATTTTCTAGCATAAGCCATACCCATAGCAACAGCTAAACCCTGACCTAAAAGACCTGTATTCATCTCTGTTTCTGGTATCTTATTAACATCTGGGTGCCCTTGAAGATGGCTATTAATATGTTTTAATGTTTTTAGCTCTTCCATAGGTATAATTCCAAGATTAGCTAATATAGCGTATTGCATAACAACAACGTGACCTTTAGATAATACAAAACGAACCCTATTACTGTCTTTAAGATCAATATATTTGTCGTATACAGCAACAGCCATATCCATAGCAGATAAAGATCCGCCTATATGTGCAACCCCTTTTGCATCATATACCATTTGAAGAAAAATTTGTCTGCATTTTTTAGCTTTTTTTTCTAATTCTTCTATAGAACTCATTAAAAATCCTCCAATTTAATACTAAAATTGAATTATTAAAACTAAATGATTAGTTTATACTTCGAATTTAATTATATAGATTTATGAAAAAAATTCAATACACATATTTTATGATTATTTAATAAATTAATATCCAAATATCAAAATTAAATATATTATTATTTTTTCATATCAACAAATCTTTTTTCATAAAACTTAGGTGCCAATATTGCCATTATGCACATTATTACAAATCCTGTTAATAAAGCTATTAAAGGATTTAAAGTAATACCTCCAACTATAATACCTACAAATGAAGCAATAGCTACCAAACTTGCATAAGGAAGCTGTGTGCTAACGTGCTCAAGTAAAGGACAGTTACTTCCAGTAGAAGAAAGTATAGTAGTATCAGATATAGGAGAACAATGGTCGCCAAATACCGCACCAGATACCAAAGAACCTACACTAATAAGAAGTACATTCAAAAGCTGATCACCTGTATAACCATTAGCATTAGCAAGACCTGTAGCAATAGGTATTACTATAGGAATAAGTATAGCAAAAGTACCCCAGCTTGTTCCAGTAGAGAAGGCTATAACACAACCAAGCAAATAACCAATAGCAGGAAGTATCCAAAGAGGGAAACCGCCTCCTTTAACAACCTCTGATAGGAAAGAAGCTAAACCTAAACCGCCCTCTTCAGGTGATGATTTTATAACATTACCAATAGTCCAAGCTAAAGCTAATACCACCAAAGCAGGTACCATAGATTTTATACCTTCCATTATGGCATTGCCAGCAGAGCGAACAGTTAAAAGTCTTCTTGCCACATAATAAATATACATTATCATAAGAGAAATAACTGCACCATAAAATAAAGCCTTAGAAGCATCTGTTTGTATAAAAGCATTTGTAACAGTTGTGCTGCTGAAAGCCTGAGATAAAGTCTCTATACCGTCAGAGCCAACTAATCCCATGTATGTAGTAATAGGGAACATTGCTATACAAGCCAATATTAATACTACTATTGCTATAACCATGTCATACCATTTAGCACTGTCTCCAGATATAGTCTCTAAATTACCCGGACAAGCACCGTATAAATCTTCATTAAATAATTTGCCGTTAGCCGCATCATCTTCACTTCTTTTCATAGGTCCGAAATCTTTAAAAAATAAAGAAATTAATACTACAAAAGCCAAAGCTAAAAGCGGATAAACTGAATATGGTATCATCTTTATAAAGAATATAAACTCACTCATATTCAAAGATTCAAACCCTTCAGAATCTCTAATATAACTCATAACCGTTACAACCCAAGTAGATATAGGTGCAAGTATACAAACAGGAGCAGCAGTAGAATCTAATATATAAGCAAGTTTAGCCCTAGAAATCTTTTTTTCATCAAAAGCAGGACGCATTACAGTACCCACAGAAAGACTATTAAAATAATCATCTATAAATATAATAAGTCCAAAAAACCAAGTAAATATTAATACACTCTTTTTAGTTTTAAGGTATTTGCTAGCCCATAAACCAAAAGCCTTAGTGGCACCTGTTTTTGAAAGCATGCTGACAAATGCCCCAAGCAAAGCACAAAATAAAAGTATTCTCACATTCCAAGAATCTCCAGTCATAGCAGCAACTTTATCTGTAAATATAGTAATAGCAGTAAATATGTTGCCATGTGCGAGTATTAAAGTACCAGAAAGTATACCAACTGTTAAAGAGATTATTACCTCTTTAGTAAGAAGTGCAAGTATTATAGCCAAAAGCGGCGGTATAATACCGAATAAACCGTAATGTTCCATTTTTCAGTAACTCCTATTTTTTATGTATGTATTATATTCAAATAAAAAAGCCCCCTATATTTAAGGGAGCTCTTAAATTGCTAAACTATATAATTAATGAATAAATAATTTAACACTCCCAAACGATAAGAGGTTTATTTTGTTTCTTAAATTTATTCATTATTTTCCTACTTTCTTTTTATAGTAACTGATTCTACTACAAAATATTAACTTTGTCAACATACAAATAATATAATAGTAGCTGCTTTTTAAATATATATTTAAATTATTTTAAATACAATTTTATAGCTACATAATAAAACAAGTACAAAATGTATATTGATATATTAATAAAAAATGTTATTATATATGATATTATAATATATACTTTAAATTGTTATGAATATTGAGTTTCTACTTAGTGCTAAATTTAATAGGGCTCTTCCTACAAAAGATAGACTATTTAAATCAATAGTATCATCTCTAAACGAAGTAAATATTAACCCGCTTGTTATGCTTTCAGAATATTCTATCTTAGATGAAGATAAATCAAGCACATTAATATATTCATTTCATCCAGCTTCTGACCCTGTGTATTTTGAATATAAAGAAGGCACACTATATGTAACTATTAATAGCGGTACTTTTGGTGCTGGGTATCATAGATTTATAATTTCTGTACTCGATAGAATTTCTAGAAGATTAGATATTGTTTTTGAAGAAGATGAAACATATAAAGACCATAGCGGTTATTTTGAAGAAAGAGATTTTGATAAATTAAAAACATTTTTTACTTTGGCATTAAATGAATATTCAGAGAGTTTGCTTGCTAATGAAGAGTTTACAAACTTTATGATATCTATGCCTTATGATTATCCTATGATAGAAAAAGAATATTATGCACTTTCTCCTTTGGGATATTGGGGTAAGTCTTGGTTTCATAATTTGGTTGATGCTCCTTTAGAAGATAAATATAATTTTGCAAGAGAGTTTTTTATTTGGAATGATGAAGAGATTAATGCTGACTTTTGGTTTAAGAGTTTAAATAGCATTATATGGCTTTATTTCCCTTTTAGAGAGATTATAGATGATAAAGAGAGAGATACATACAAAAAAATAATTTACTCTTTTCAAGAAGCATATAAAAAAGATAAAACATTGCCGTATCCTTGGCAGATACTTGCTGATATAGCGTATTATTTGGACGATGATAATTTAGCAAAATTTATAGAAACTAATAAACAAAATAATATTCAAATGGTTAATACTGATATTGGATTTAGAAAAGAATATGCAAGATACTCTATTGCGGGCGGGTTTAATATTTCTCTTCCTATGAGTTTTAATATTTACAGAGATGATAAAACCTTAGTAGAGTTTAAAAACATACATACATACATTGCAATGCAGGTATATTCTTTTGCAAACGATGAAATTGACGCTATAATGGAATATGTTATAAAACAAATGGACGTCACAAAAGAAGAGAAAGGCGACCTTACAGATATAAAAATAAAAGATATAAAATCTGCTGTATACAAAAAATCTATGGGTAATGATGATTATGTATTTACTGTAGTAGCTGTTTCAAAAAAGCTAGCACTTCTTGCATGGTTTACATACAATGGAAAAGAAAATGAAGAATTATGCATAGAGGCTATAAAGTCTATAAGTATATATAATTAATTCTTTAGATTGGCGTCTTCGCAGTACTCTCTTCCAGATTCATAATATAAAGGCAATTTGTCTGCTCTATAATATAATTCAGACTTCGGCATATCAAACTTAGCTTTAAATAAAACTTCTTTAGTTTGTTTATCTACTTCTAATACAGTTCTTATAGTACCATAGGTTAAAAGTAAATTGTTTCCTACAATATCAGCATCCGAAGTAATTCTCGAATAAAGTGAAGCATCTCTAAACTCATCTGTTTTTATTGCTGTATAAGAACCATGCTCTCCTGTAATACTATATTCTACATACCTTGAGCCTTTAGAGTTTCTGTTGGCATCTCCCTGATTATCAAGCATTCCTAAATTACCATTTGGAAAAAGTATTAATGCATGCTGATTTTTCGGTCCGTCTGTGAGTGCATCTCCTTTTACCCTATATGCATCCAATGAAGGCAAATCTCCAAAGTTATCTTTATAAGGAATCTGACCATATGCATTTCCTGTTCTTGTGTTTAAGGTTTCATCTGCAAACCACCATATAAGTTTCCAATCGCTATAATCAATTGCAAATACTCCTAAATTCCTTGAAGATATATAAAGTATATCAGTCTCTTTATCATAAACAAGTGAATTAGCATGAAACCAATCTATAGATTTTTGTTTGCCGTTTTCATCTACAAATATATTATCTTTATCAAATACTATTCTGTTTAATATTCTTATTTCATTTTTATCATTATTAGGAAGAACTATATCTCTTATAATAGAAGCAAAACCCATCTTCCTAACTATATTTCCAGAAGAATCAATCTCTGTAATCTCATCATCGCCCCCCCATTTGCTTGCAGATAAATAAATATAATTATCATCTTTTTTTATTGTGTCATGATGAGAATTGCTCGGATATTTTACAAGCTCTTTCCCAAGCATATTATAAATTTTTCCTTCATACATAGGATATATTAAAAACTTATTGCCATCTATATCTATCTTTGAAGCAGTAACACCTTTAATAAAATATCGCACATAACCATTTTTTGATATTCCTATAGTAGCAGTAGGATACCAGCCATTAAAATACTGAATAAAATATAACTCAGGATTGTTTCCGTCATCGTTTGTAAGTTTATTAATATCTACAGTATATTTTGAATCAATGTAAACCTTATCATGATAAATCTTTTTTATATAATGATTTTCTATAATCTCTCTTCCTGCATCATTTATAATGATTGTGTTTGTAGCTTCTGGGAAAAGACCATGTATTTCAAACTCTTTGCCGTAATTAGCAGGATAGGTGTGAATTATATCAGGTTCATTGTATAGCCCTTTAACAGTTACGGTTATTGGGTAATTGTTTGTATTGCTTATAACATAAGAGGCAGATAATGGAGCTATATCATATGGGTTTAATATTATAGTACCTAACGGAGTGAGTTTGTTTGGGTCAATGATATTTTCTTCTGGATTTTTTTCATTCTCTTTTGCATTACAATTTATTATAAAGAAAAAACTAAATAAAAAAGTTAATATAATTTTTTTCATGAGCAGCACCTAAATATAATATATATATTATATACTAAAAAATTATAAGTTTGTCAATTTTTTGTTGTTCTTTTTCCCGCGTACGAGCTGTACCACCTTGCCACACTACTCGCCTAGCTGTGCACTCCCTACGGTCGGGGGCTTGCTGCACGGTAATGCTATGCTTTAATTATAACTTCTTAGTCATGCGGGGGAGTGCCTTTTAATGTAAAATTAAATTATAAAATTTATAATAAAAATGCAGTTCTTTTGGTTCTTTGCGACACGCCACAATGGCACTTCCTTCGGTCGCCGGCACTCCCTTCGGTCGCAAAAGAAGTGGGGTGCAGGGGCTAGTCCCCGAAAACAATAAAAAACTACCAAATTTTAAGTATATAATAAATATATAATTTTATAACATATCTCATATTAAAAAAGCGATGCATATTTAAACACATCGCTAATAAAAATATATTTCATAAAATAATAAAAAATTATTTCAACAATACATTATTTATCATATATCTAATTTGTACATAATTATTAATATCCACAGGACTACTTATAACTCTAGAGTTTAAAAATATTTGCTGCTGAGCTTCATACCATTTAATAGCTGTTCCATCTGTATAAGCACTTTTTACATCAGAGCCATCAAGCCATATAGCAGTTTCCTTCTCTAAAACAACAGACTCAACAGGTGTTCCATTTAATTTAGCAACTATCTGAACAGTTTCATCCATATTATTTGCTCTATAATCCATAGCCTTTAATATAGCCATTGAAAATCTATTAACTATATCTTCATTTTTATTCTGATAATCAGGAGTTACTATCCAACTGCTTGGAAATACTGCTTCATCTAAATAATTAGTAATAGAAGCTAGTACAGTAACTTCATGTCCAAGAAGTGTAGATATTTCAAAAGTATAAGGTGCCCATATAGAAACAGCATCAACATTTTTAAGTACCATAGCAGATACTATTTCATTAACATTCATATTAATAATATTAACATCATCTTTTGTAAGTCCAACTTTTCTCAAAGCAATATCCAAAAGTATATCACCAGAAGTTCCAAGCTGAGTACCTATAGTTTTACCTTTTAAATCAGTGATATTATTAACTCTAGCCCATTCGCCTACAATAATTTGTTCAGACTTGCTCAAACCATTAGGAAATAATATATTAACTTTACCTTGTATAGCTAATGAATGAGCACCATGTCCTATATATGCAAATTGTATATCACCAGCAAGCATAGAATCAACTTCAGAAGGACCATTCAAAAATTTAACTAATTCCACATCTAAATTCTCTTCTTCGAAAAAACCTTTTTCTTTTGCTATAGCAGCAGCCGAAGTACCAGAAAAATCTGCCAAATAACCAACTCTTATTTTATCAGCTTCTTTATCATCATTTTTACTACAGCCCACAAAACAAGACAAAATTAAAAACAATAAAACTGTAAACATAGAAGAAAGACATATATTTTTTTTCATTTGCTTCTCCTTAAATAATATAAAAATAACATTAAAAAATACTTTTTCATATTAAATTATAAACTATTTTGTAGAATTATAAATTACTTTTTTATATTAAATTATGTATTATTTAGGATTTAAAAAAGTGAAAATAATTTAATTTTATAGATTTGAAATATGAATTAAATATAAAATAATACCTATATTTTTTGTTGTTCTTTTTCCCGCGTACGAGCTGTACCAGCTTGCCGCACGGTAATGCTATGCTTTAATTATAACTTCTTAGTCGTGCGGGGGAGTGCCTTTTAATGTAAAATTAAATTATAAAATTTATAATAAAAATGCAGTTCTTTTGCTTCTTTGGACACAAAAAGAAGTGGGGTGCTACCCTACGGGCACGCTTTGCAGGGGTGCAAAGCCATGCAAATAACTAAAATAAAAAAGTTAAAAAATTTTAGAATATATTAAAATAATAATATTAATTTTTTCTTGTTATTTTTCCTGCAGCTCGCACCCATACCTAAAGGTACTTCCTATGGTCGCCTTTAAGGACTCCCTTCGGTCGCACCCACAGGCACTCCCTTCGGTCGCGGTGCGGACTTCGTCAAAGAACCAAAAAGTGCAAATGATCTAGCTTTATACATTTGAAATATAAATTAGTAAGATATTACATCTATTATTTAGAAAAAATTCAGTACTTAATAAATACTATAGTTTTTAAGGCACATTGATGTTTGAAAGAAGGTCTTCTATAATCATATCGCTGCTTACATTCTCAGCTTGTGCCTCATAACTTACACTAATTCTATGTCTTAAAACCTCATAAGCAACCGCCCTAATATCTTCCGGTATCACAAAGCCTCTGCCGTTCATCATAGCATTAGCCTTAGCTGCCTTTGTAAGATATATACCAGCCCTCGGAGAAGCTCCATAATCAATATACTCCTCTTTAAGTTTATACTCTATTGGGTTTCTTGTTGCATCTATTATATTAACTATATAGTCTAATAACTTATCTTCTATATATATTTGTTTAGCTAATATTCTTAATTTGTTTATAGTTTCTATTGTTGTGATAGGTTGTACTTCCTCTGGTTTTGAAGAAGACATATTTTTTATTATAGTTTTCTCTTCGCTTTTTAGAGGATATTTAACAATTACCTTTAACATAAATCTATCAACCTGTGCTTCTGGTAAAGGATAAGTACCTTCTTGCTCTATTGGGTTTTGAGTAGCTAATACTAAAAACACTTCTGGAAGCTTATATGTTTTATCGCCTATTGTGACTTGATGTTCTTCCATAGCTTCAAGCAAAGCAGATTGAACTTTAGCAGGTGAACGGTTTATCTCGTCTGCAAGTATGATGTTTGAAAATATTGGACCTTGCTTTGGCAAAAAAACTGAATTTTTAATATCGTATATTTCTGTACCAATAATATCTGCAGGAAGCAAATCCGGTGTAAACTGTATTCTTTTAAAAGTAGCATCTATTGTAGAAGCTAAAGTTTTTACTGTAAGTGTTTTTGCAAGTCCCGGTACTCCTTCAAGCAATACATGCCCGTCACATATTATACCAAGCAAAAGTTTATCTATCATGTTCTCTTGCCCAACTATAACTTTTTTAATTTCATCTTTTACTGCATTCACAACATCTAGTGCCGCATTAGCTGCCTCAGAAATAGCCTGTAAATCCTTAGTCATAAACTCTCCATTTTAATTTTTATGCTGTTTTTTTATAAATTTATATAATAAGTATACTATAAGAACTATAAGTACCCACTGCCCTATCATTATAATTAAAAATGAATTGCCAAACACTCTAATGTTGTATTCACTCAAAGGCTCTTCATTTGGTATTAAATTATTACCCCTCTCAATCTCATAATAACGAGCTTCTAATTCTGGTATTTTTAATTTGCCTTTATTAATAGGCTTTAATGTATATATTATTTTGTATATAGTTTTTACATCAGAGTTTTCTTTATCTATAGTTTCGCTTTCTATTTTTTTGTTTATTATCTCAAAATCACTTATAGAGTTTTCATCTAAACCCTCTACCTTAAAACTATTAGCATCTCCTGTAAAAGTTAAAGTATATTTTATATTCTGCCATTTATATATACTTTTTTTATTTACATTACCTTCAACAGAAACCATTGAAAAAACTGCACTATTAATAATTATTATAAGCAAAATAATATAATATCTCATAGCTTTTTAGATTATAATAAAAAACAAAAAAGTCAACATCATTAAATATATTATATAATAAATTGAAATTAAATAAAATTAAATATATAATTAATACTATAAAAATATATTTATAGGAGTATTGTAATGAAATTTTTTATAGACACAGCTAATGTTGATGAAATTAGAAAGGCTAATGATATGGGTGTTATATGCGGAGTTACCACAAACCCATCATTAATAGCAAAAGAGGGAAGAGATTTTAAAAAAACAATAGAAGAAATTACTACAATAGTTGATGGACCTATTTCAGGAGAGGTAAAAGCTACTACTGTAAAAGCAGAAGATATGATAGTTGAAGCAAGAGAGATAGCTAAAATACATAAAAACATGGTAGTAAAAATCCCTATGACTGTAGAAGGATTAAAAGCTGTAAAAGTATTATCTAAAGAAGGAATAAAAACTAATGTTACTTTAATATTTTCTGCTAATCAGGCATTACTTGCTGCAAGAGCAGGAGCTACTTATGTTTCACCTTTCTTAGGAAGACTTGACGACATATCTACTGATGGACTTGAACTTATTAGAACAATATCTGATATTTTTGCTACTCATGCAATAGAAACAGAAATAATTTCAGCAAGTGTTCGCCACCCTATACATGTTACAGAATGTGCTTTGGCTGGTGCTGATATTGCTACTGTACCTTATAATGTAATTGAACAAATGACTAAACACCCTCTTACTGATCAAGGTATAGAAAAATTCAAAAAAGATTATGAAGCTGTTTTTGGTAAATAATTTATAATTGATGTTCACATTAGCTTTGCATTAATAATATATATGCAAAGCTAATTTTTTATTATAATTTATGAAAGAAAATATAAAAAAACTTATAAGCCTAATACCATTATTTATTATTATCATTCTATTTCTATGGTACAAAACACCAATCAACGGCATAAATTGCTACCCTCAAAGTGTAGAAAAAATTACTGTAGAATACGAAAATAAAATACTAAACATTACAAACACAAACGATATAGATTTTATTATAAAAAGTTTCAATAGCATATCTCTAAATAAAATAATACCCATAATGAAAAAAAATATAAACGGCTATAAAATAAATATAGTAAGCACAAATAAAAATATACCAAATGACATTATAATATATTCAAAAGACACAGCATCAATTGGATATTTTTATTATACAGATAAGAACACAATGCTTCCATATGATTATATAAAGAATATATTTTCTAATAAATAAAATATATATTTACTAAAATAATTATATTTTGTCAATTTTTATTTTTTATAAATATATTATCAACTTTTTCCCGCCTTCGCTGTGCGGACTTCGTCAAAGTTGCAAAAAGTGCAAGTACTATAGCTAATATCTTGGGAATATATAATAAGATAATACCGTACTTACTCTGTAAAAGAAGTTGGAATGTTGCGAAGAACGCACAGCGGTGTGCAAAGTAACTACAAATAAAAAACTCTAAAAATATACTTTTTTAGATATAATCCTATTTGTCTCTTATTATCACTAAATGTCTTTCTTTTTCCTTCGAAGCTAACTTCACTATATTTACATCATATTTATGTATATCGTTAATCTCTTTAAGCTCTTCTTCTATTGTTTGAAGTTTTCCCTTATATGCTATGAGAGAGGCATTTTTAGTTTTTATTTTTTTAAATATTCTAATAAGAGTTTTTATATCAGAAAAAGCCCTTGATGTAATGGTGTCATATTTCTCTTTTAATTCATATACATTCTTTGATACAACATTTATATTAGTGAGATGCAATTTCTCTTTCGCTATAATTAGAAAATCAGACTTTTTATTTTTAGACTCGCATAGTGTAAACTTTTTATCATTATACATTATAGCAAGCGGAATAGAAGGCAAACCCGCACCGCTTCCAACATCTATAATATTATCATAATCTCTAAATACATCTAAAGCTAAAAGTGAATCAAGAATATGCTCATCTAAAAATGTCTGAATGTCTTTAGCTCCTGTTATATTTATATTTTTATTATAATCCATAGCTAAAGATGCATAGTCTATTATCTTTCTTTTTTTTACATTATTATTATCATCTTTAAATAAAGATAATTTATCTAATTCAATACATAAATCATCATAAATCATATTACCAGCCTAATTTTTTAGCTGCATTTTTAGCATTATTACCAGCTGAAACATTTGTGATGTTGTAGCGAATCTCTCTTTTGTCAGTTTTGCTTTTCATAATAAACTCTTTAGGATATGGTATATTATTAACTGTAGTATAAGAACCCAATTCAACATTAACAACATTATCCATAAATGAAGTAGAAAAACTTCTTACGCGGAAAGTAGAAGCAGAAAAAACTATGGTATCAACTCTATCATTATAACCAATTTTTAGAGTATGCCAATTTTTACCTAATGTGATATTGCTGCTTATTATTTTTTTATTTAAATCTATAAACTTATAGTCCAATATATCTGCATAAAGCTTTGGAAAACGCATGATAGGAGCTTCTAATGCAAATGTATTAAAGTTTCTTTTAATTGTTTCCTGAGAATCTTGAGTGTATAATGTAAGTTCATTGTTAATAACTTTAGCATCCATTATAACTCCGCCCAAAAGTCCATCTAATGCTGTCATATATTTATTATTATTATCATTCTTATAATAATTAACTATCATAGGCATTTGGTCTAAATCATCACCGCTGTAAAAAGCACCTCCTGATGAATAAAGCGAAGTAAATGGTGATTTAGAAAACTTATCAAAAGCCTCTTTCATCACTTCCTGTTCATTTTGAGCAAACACTGTCCCTGCAAAAAAAGTAAATAAAAATATATAAACTATTCTTCTTTTTATCATTACTTATAACCTCTCTTATTTTGTATTATTTTCTATTGATGATATTCTCTCTTCTATTCTCTTAGAATCAAAACTATCATCTTTGTAAATAGAAGATATTGATTTTCTATAATATTTTAATGCACTGTTAAAATCTTTTTTAGCATAATAAACATCTGCCAAATGTGAATAAATTTCAGCCTTAGAAGTTTCATCTGCATAAAATGCTGCTTTTAATAATAATTTTAAAGACTCATCATAATTGCCTTTTAAATAATATCCAAAACCTAAAGTATCTATATAATGAGGAGATTTAGGCTCTATTTTTACAGCATCTTTAGCAAGAGATATTCCTCTGTCTATGTCAATATTTAAATATATCAAAGCCCAAGCCAAACTATTTAATGCCTCAGCAGAATCTTTATTTATAGAATATTTAAAATTGGCATATTCCATAATAGAATTAGTATTAGAAACAGAAAGTGCTGTAACATAAGGTATATTTAATCTATAATCATTAGTATTAAGATTTTTATTATTTCTAAAAACCTCTAAATCTTTGTTTAAAAAGTTGTTAGCATTGTCAAAGTCTTTATTTAAATAATATACATAAGACTTCAAATAACTATAATAATCTTTCTCCTTTTCAAACTTTTCAATATTTTCTATAGCAAAATCATATTCACCTATATCTGTAGAAGTCATAACTAAAGAAACTAATTCATTTTCAGCTATGTTTCCTTTCTTTAAAGAAGCATATTTATAAAGCATTTCTTTTGCAGCTTTTTTATTATTTTGCTCTTCAAACTTCAAAGCAGCTTGCAAATATAATGTGTAAAGTTTTTCATTTTTGCTATCATAATTAATAATATTTTCTATATGTTTAGGCAAAGCATCTATATTGCCAAGCATCAAATAAAAACTAATAACATCCAATTCTGCTTTTATTTTTTCTTCTTTGCTTCCTACTTCATTTACAAGTTTATAGTATGTTTGAATTATATCTAAATCTATTTTTGCTCTGTCTATATCTGTTTCTATGATATTTAAAGCATTGCTGTAGCCATTATTTTTAGCTTCTATAATAACAGATAACACTTGAGGAGTATTAACACTATTATTAATTTGTGAGAATAATTCTTCATTATATTTATCTGCCATAAAACTCAAATAAGCACTTAAAACATAAGCATTAGGATTTTCTAAACTTTTACTATATGCTTCATTATAGTTTTCTAATGCCTGATAACTTTTTATTATAGCAAATTCAGCCTCTTGCCTATCTCTATCTGATAAAGAATTATAATTAACTTTGTTTAGTCTATCTATTGCACTTTGAAATCTGCTTAAATAAAAATTACACATTCCATAATAAAAATTATAATACTGCAAATAATTTTTACTAGCAGGCTTTGAAGTGTTTACCTTATCAAAATAATATATAGCATTTTCAAACTCTCTCTCATTAAAATTAATAAAACCTAATAATATTAAAGTGTCATTATAACTTCTGTCTATCTCATAAGCATTTTCAAGATAATATTTTGCCTTTTTTAAATCACCCACAAAAAATATATTTCTCTCAGCCGCCTTAATTAATATATCTATATTTTGAGAATTATTTAATACAAGAGAATCATATATTTTTATGCTTTCACCAATTTCTCCTAAAGCCTCATGAGTTTCAGCAAGAGAAATATATATATCATCATCTTGTATATATTTTAAAACCTCTTTTAATATCACTTTTGCATTTTCTAAGTCATTAATACTCTCTCTGTTAAGCACACCGCTTGCTAATGCTTTTTCTTTGTAGTATAAAGCAAAACTATATGCAGCCCTTGCCTCTTCCTCATTTCTAATATATCCTTCTTCACTGTAGTTGTTTGTAGAAGGATAATCATTGCTTAAAGAAGTTTGTGGATTTTGTGCATTAAGAATATTCAACCCAATTATAAGTATTAGCAATACATATTTACACATATTTACCCCGCGTAGGTTTATTAATTTTTTTATTAATTAATATATATTCGTCAATTATATAAAAAAGCATGAGAGAACTATTTTTGTAAAATGATTTATTTAACTTTTTTTATAATTATATCAAAAAATATATAAAAGTAAATTAAACATTATTAAATACAATTACTTTAAATAATAATACAGCTATGATATACTTTAATAGATGAGAGAGTTTTATGGAAAATATTAATTTATCAAAAAAAATAGAAAATATTATAAAATTGCTTTCTAATGGGCTTTATGAGAGAGAAAATATTGTAGCATTAACTCTACTAAGTGCCATAGCAGGAAAACCTATATTTTTATACGGCCCTCCGGGAACTGCCAAAAGCTTCATAGCAAAAAGAATATCATATGCTTTTAAAGATTCAAAATACTTTGGATACTTAATGCAAAGGTTCAGCACCCCAGAAGATATATTCGGACCTATTAGTTTGGAAGAATTAAAGAACGATAGATATATAAGAAAAATTGAAGGCTATTTGCCCGATGCTGACTTTGCTTTTTTAGATGAAATTTGGAAAAGCAGCCCTGCAATACTAAATACACTTCTTACTATAATAAATGAAAGAATATTTAAAAATGGTGTTAATGAAATAAAAGTGCCATTAAAAGCATTAATCTCAGCAAGCAATGAAACTCCTCCTGAAGGTCAAGGTCTTGAAGCATTGTATGATAGATTTATTATGCGTTTAAATATAAAAAATATAAAAACTAAAGATAACTTTGAAAAAATACTTCAAAACACTGAACTATCTTCTTTTGTAGAAATAGATGATAACTTAAAAATATCTACAGATGAATGGATAGAAATTAGAAAGAAATCTAATGATGTTAAACTTTCAAAAACAGTTATTGATATTATTCATTATATAAAGCTTTCTATAGATAGGTTTAATGAAGATAATATTAGTAGCCCTATATATGTATCAGACAGAAGATGGCAGCATATAGCATATTTATTAAAACTGTCGGCTTATTTAAGCGGTAAAGAAGAAGTTGATATTTATGATTGCTTTATTATTTATAATTGTTTGTGGAGCACAGAAGAGCATATTGAAGCTGTAAAAAAAATTACTGAAAACGCTATTAGACGATATTACAATTTTAATGATTTAATAGATGAATGGAAAAACAATTTTGAAAATATAAAAACAAATATTGACAATGAATGTTTTTATTTAGAGAAAGTTTATGATACAGAAAACATTGATGATAAGCATTATATAGCAAAAAGTTTTGATGTTGTTATGGACGAATATAATAATAAAGCAGAAACTATTATTTATATACCAATAAAACAATTACAAAAAAACGGATATTTTTATCCATTAGATATTAGCAGAAATCAAACAAAGAAGTTCAGATGCAATTTTTTTGGGACTGATAAATGCGTTGTTGAAATAAACTCTGCCATAAAAACAAATGGTTTATTATCAAATAGACTTTCAAAAAATTATGAAGCATTGTTTGAGTTTGAGGCTGAGTATCATATTAAAAGATTAAATGCAAAAAAAATAGAAAAAGAAAAGAAAGAGAAATACATAAACCTTTTAAATGATTCATTACTAAATATTGATAATATTATTTCCAACATTAAAAACAATTTTGAAATCTCAAAAAATATATTTATGTCTGATGAAGAGTTTAATTTTTTTAGAGAGATATTTGATGATTATATAGAGAATCTTGAAAGCGAAAAATTAAACGCCGAAAAATTAAAAAGCGAAATAGAAAACCATGAAACAATTTATTAATAATAATTCTTATAACAAAGAAATAAAAAAAACAGAGAAAATGGCAAGAGGAGTTTTCTACAGCTCTTTTAATAACGATGAAAAAATAGAAAAAGAATTAGAAACAAAAATTGAAAAATGGAAAAAAGATTTAAATGATTATATATATAACAATAATCCATATATAGAAAATAAAAGAGAATTAGAAATAGCAAAAAAAGAGTTAGATAAAAAAGACATTAGCAAAAAAGATATAATAAATAATTTGAATATGTTTAACTCGCTTGATGTAGATACAAAATTTTGGCTTGATAAATTAGAAAATAATAACAATAATTTAAACGCTATAAATAAAAATATAATATCAAATTGGAATGAAGTTTATAATAAAAAAAATAATGAATGGACTATAAACACCATTAAAGAGAAAAGATATAAGTTTATTAATGATATAGAATCTTGGATTAAATTATTAAAGAGATTAAGATATATGTCTAATATACTTAGAATAAAAACAGCTGTATTATGGGACTTTAGAGTTGGGGAGTTAAAAGAAGAAGATATTTCTTTATTAGAGAGATGGGTTAAGTTTATAGACAATATTGATAAAAATAATTATATAGAAAAAATAACAGACTCTATAGGAAAAAAAATAGATATAGAAAAAATAACAAAAAACATAGAATTAAAAAATAATTATTCATACACAAACAAAAAGATTGATTCTAAAGATGAGATATCAGGCATTTATTTTTCTAAAGACATAGAAAACATTATTCCAGAGGAGCTTTCACTTCTTTGCAATGAGGAAGCTCAAAAACTGTTTAAGCTAAAATATATAGAAAACAGAATTATGTGCTTTGATAAAAGTTATT
Source organism: Brachyspira sp. SAP_772 (assembly GCF_009755885.1). Classification (NCBI taxonomy): domain Bacteria; kingdom Pseudomonadati; phylum Spirochaetota; class Spirochaetia; order Brachyspirales; family Brachyspiraceae; genus Brachyspira; species Brachyspira sp. SAP_772. The sequence goes on from NZ_VYIX01000003.1 coordinate 481,834, forward strand.
ATGCATTTAATGAATTAGATAAAAACAAAACCGCATCAGGATATAAAGACGGCAAAGGGGATATGATAATATGCATAGACACAAGCGGTTCTATGAAAGGAATAAACGAATATATTGCCAAATCTATAATGTTTAAAATATTGATGAAGGCTATAGCAGAAAATAGAAATGCCTATCTTATTAACTTCAGCACAGAAATATACACATATAAGTTTGATAAAAATAGCGGAGTAGATGAGCTTATAAAATTTTTAAAACTAAGCTACTACGGAGGCTCTGATATATATAAAGCTCTCTATGAAGCAAATAGAATAATGAAAAATTATAATAATAATGATGTGCTTGTGATATCAGATTTCATAATGGAAGACATGCCTCAATATTTGGTTGATATATGTTTGAAGCAGAGAAAAGAGGGAAACAATTTTTTTGCTGTGTCTATAGGTAAGTTTCCATTTGGATATTCTTATAAAAAAGTTTTTAATAGGCATTGGGTTTTTGATATAGAAAGCGGTATAAAAGAAATTAGTTAATTAATATCTCTAATGCATAATCATCGTTATTTTTTAGGGCATAATTTTTTGATACTCTATTAATTCCATAAGGCTCTAAATATATTGCTGCTATTTCATTTTCTGATTCTATTATAGGAATTAAATCTCTCTCTTTAGAAGGAACTTTTAAATCTATTAAAATCTTTCTTAAATATTTTTTCTCCCCATTTGGATAGCTATATAAAAAATCCCCTTCTTTTCTTTTTCGTATAACAATAGGGAAAGTTTTTTTTATGTATATATTTTTTTTATAATCAATATCTTTGTTTAAAACAGTTTTTATTGTTATGGTTTTACCAGCAAAATTGTAAACTCCGTCATTATAAATTATAATTGAATCTGTATTAATATCGTTAGTTTTTACAATTTCTAATACACTATAACTCTTTATTAAATTATAATCATCAAGCCTTAATACTATATTTGGGTTTTTGGAATAAATTATTTTTAATATCTCTAATAGCCTTTTTTCTGTTATCTCAATATTGTTTTTAAAAAGAAACTTTATAATTATTTTTTTTAATAAGAGTTTATTTTTAATGTTTTTTATATTTATTTTATTTCTATTAATTTCTATATTTTTATATGTTTTATTAACTTTTTTTCTTAATATATTTGACTCTTCATAAACTCTATAAGCAAACTTTATTATATTATTTTTTGCTTTTGAATTTATCTCTTCAAGCATTGGTATAATAACATTTCTTAATTTATTTCTTGAATATTTATTTGTTTTGTTTGATGAGTCTTCTCTGTGAGAGAGATTATTTTCTTTAGCATAATTTTCAATATCTTTTCTGTAGAAGTTTAATATTGGTCTTAATATATATTTTCTTTTTTTGCTTAGGGCTTTATAAATGTTTGTGCCGCTTCCTTTAATCATTCTATAAATTATAGTTTCTGTTAAATCATCTTTGTTATGAGCTATAAGCAAATAGTCATATATTTTTTTATTGTAAAGCTCTTTGAAAAATGAATATCTGTCTTTTCTTGCCTCTAACTGAGTATTTTTATTATTATAGCTTCCTTTCTCTATTTGCTTCACATAAATATCTATATTATAATTTTTGGCAGTATCCCTTGCAAACATTTCATCGCCAATGGACTCTTCGCCCCTTAAATTATAATTAACATGAATTGCTATAAGATTATAATTGAGTTTATCTTTAAGTTTGTATGCTATATTTAAAAGTACTTGCGAATCAATACCGCCAGAATATGCCACAGCAAAAGTTAATTTTTCTTTTTTATTAGAAGAACTACTAGAAATATTTTTTTTATTATTTTCTTCATTTTCTTTTATAGTTTCTAATAAAAATTGCTCTACTTCTTTTAACATATTCTTTGGCTGCTTTTAATTGTTATCATACATTCTTTCTATTTTTGTGATGCCTATAATATCAAAACATATGCCAAGAATCTTTTTAACAGCTCTTATTAAAGTAAGTCTTTCCTGTCTTATATCATCATTTTCTTCTAATACAATATTGTCATAATAGAATTTGTGTAAAGAAGAAGCAACATCATAAGTATAATTTAATAAAGTATAAACCTCTAAAGACTTAGCAGATTCATAAATTTCATCAGGGAATCTTAATATCATCTTAGCAAGTTTCAAAGTGCTTTCATTAGATATTTTATTAATATCAAACTGTTTATTATAATCATATTTCATATTTTTCTCTTCTAGTTTGAAAAAAATATTACAAACTCTTGCATAAGCATATTGAACATAATAAACAGGGTTATCATTATCTTTCTTTTTAGCAAGCTCCAAATCAAAATCTAATGAACTAGAATATGAACGCATAAGAAGAAAATATCTAGTAGGGTCAACACCAATCTCATCAATAACCTCTTCAAGACTAATCATATCCCCAGTTCTCTTGCTCATTCTTACAAGCTCATTTCCTCTGTACAAACGCACCAACTGACCAAGTATAACTTTTAAATCAGCAGTGTCATCGCTCACAGCCCTCACAGCAGCAGTAATCCTAGGTACATAACCATGATGGTCAGCACCTAATATATCTATTAAATGTTTATATCCTCTGTCTATTTTGTTTTTGTGATATGTAATGTCTGGTGCAAAATAAGTGTATGAACCATTGCTTTTTTTAACAACTCTGTCTTTATCATCTCCATATTTAGTGCTTCTAAACCAAACAGCATTATCCTCTTCAAATAAAAGACCTTTTTCATTTAAATAATCCATAGTCTTTTCTAATTCACCGCCTTCTCTTATCTTGAGTTCAGAGGCGTAATTGTCCATATATGTGCGAAATCTCTCTAATAGCTTTCTCTGCTGTTCTAATATTATATCCTTTGGCACTCCGTCCATCTTAGCAATATCTTTAATATAAGCACCATGATACCCATCTTCTGGAATCTCTCTTCCTTCTCTTACAGCATTCACACTCTCATTAAGCTTTGTTATCTGCTCTCCCGCATCATTAACATAAAACTCCTGATAAACTTCATGACCTACATATTTAAGTATATTAGATAAAGCACTTCCAATAGCAGCCCATCTACCATGACCAATATGAAGAGGCCCTGTAGGATTAGCACTTACATACTCAATTAATATTTTTTTCTTATCTTCTGCAGAGTTCTTGCCATAATCATCATCTTCTAATAATTTGTTTACACATTCATTTATATAATCTTTTGATAATGTTAAATTTATAAATCCCGGTCTTGCAACCTCAACACTCTCAAAATATTTTTTATCTATTAGCTTTACAATATCATTAGCTATATCAAAAGGATTTTTCTTAAGAAGTTTTGCAAGCCTCATAGCTACAGGCGAAGCATAATCTCCAAACTTCTCATCTACAGTGTATCCTATATCTATATAAGAATCTATATTCTCTACATCTGTGTCTTTTAAATAATTGCATAAAGCTTCTTTTATTATGTCTGATACTATTCTTTTAAGCATACCCTCTCCACAAAAAATATTTAGAAAATAGCTTTTATAGTATATCAAAGTTTAGAACTTCTGCAAGTGTATATTTTAATGTATTTAAATAATTATATATTGTTAATATTGAAGTATAATATTGACATTTTTTTAATAAATGTTAGAATATACTAACAATATTTAAGTATTAGCTAACATAAAGAAGGGCGTTGCTATGAAATATATAGTATTAATCACTATTATTATAACAAATATTCTATATAGCTACAATTCAAAAGAAATAAATAATTTTTATAATAATTACTACTCTTCAAAAAACTATGATATTAATTTATTAAAAGAAAATAACTCACAAACTTATAAAAATATATATTATTTAGTAACTTCAAAAAATATATCAAGTGACAAAGAGAAATATAACTATTTAAAAAAGGCAATAGATGAAAACAAAAATTACAGCACATCAAAAGACATTGATTATTTAATAAGCATATCAGAGTTAATGAATTATATTATATATTATTCATCGCTTCCTGATAAAATTTCTTACGGCAAAAAATCTAAAGAGATATATCAAAACATTTTAGAAATTGACAATGGTAACTTTTTTGCACTGCTTGGCACAGCTATAGGCTATATGCATGCTCCGGCCATAGCTGGCGGCAGTGACAAAAAAGCATTTGAATATTTCAATAGAGCTTTAAACAACTCTAAAGAAAAATACCAAAAATATTTATCCTATGTATGGTTATCACAATATTATTTCAAAATAAAAGATAATGAAAATTATCAAAAATATATTGATATGAGCAAAAGTGTATATCAGGATGGGATATTATTAAAGGAGGCTATAGAGAGAAACAAAACTAAAAAGAAACCTTTATAAAAAAAGCAGTTTAAATGAAAATATTAAATATATATGTGTCAATAATTAAGAAATACAAAAAGAATTATAAATAGAAAAAATAAAGGAAAAGTTATGAAACGTATATATATCATTTTAACGGCTTTAATAATAAATGCTTATAGTGTATTTAGCTACACAATTGTAGAGGATTTCAATGATTTTTTGGTTGATGAAAATCAATTAACTGTAAGACTTGACAGATTTGGAGTATTAGCAGGTACGGATAATTTTCGTTTTCTTGTTGGGGTAAATGGTGAAACCGCTGGAGTTTTGTTAGATAATTTGGACAATGGAAGCAAGGGCGGAATAAACACTTTTAGACCTGCGGCTTTAGCTGGATTTGGATATAAAACAGAGAGTTTTGCTATTGGTGCTGGTTATCAATTCAAATATGTTAGCGGAAGTTGGCAGGCACACACTCCTATAATAACAGCAACTGCTCTAAATGAAAATTTTAGAATAAATATACCTGTTACAATAGGAATAGGACGCGGAAGCATTAATGATGGCGATATGGCTGTTTCAACAGATACAAGAATAGAATATTATACAGGTAATAATATTTTCAGCAGAATAAGAGTTAATCTAAAATATGGAATGTACAAATTAAAAGCGAATGAAAGCAGAAGCGGCACTTTAACAGACGGAGGTAATTTAGGTGCTATGGGAACTGTAGGAGAGAGCGGCAAATATGGATTTACTAAAGATACTACTGCTCATTCTATAGGTGTTGACATTAGAGGATATTTTATAGCAGCAACTGACCCTATATTAATAGAACCTCAAATAAGGGTAATATATCAAGGTTCTATAGCAGATTTTAAAGGCACTTCATACAAAGTTACACCTCCGGGAATGGATGCTAAAGAGGGAGCTGCTGAATTTGGACTCTATAATATAGATGCTTCAAATCCTATAGGTGCTTTTGAATTAGGAAATACAGGCACTATACCTACTGCACCATATTATGATTTTACTGCTCATAATATAATGTTTACAGGTGAAGGAGCTTCTATAGAAATAGGAGGAACAGAGTATTATATAACTAAGCCTCAATTTGTAGGTGTGGCTGTGCCTGTTGGTTTTACTGCTGAAAGTGATTTAATTACACTATACTTAGAACCTGCTGTGTCATTCTCTATGGTTACTGGAGGAATCAATGCATATGCCAGCAGTGCTAAACCTGTAAGAATACCTCCTATATTTTATTCTGTAGGATATTTAGTGTATGGAGAATTATATATTAATCCTATGCCTAATTTAGAGTGGTATTTTGAGGCTCAGATTGGAGGGGCTACTACTGTTGATGGTATAGGAAACAGTGCTGACAATGGACTTGCATTCAATGGAAGTACTGGTATTACTTGGAAATTTTAATGAATTTTAAACTTTTATTATAATATATTGATTTTTGGTGGTATATTGGGTGTCTAAAAAAATAGATGCCCAATATATAAAAAAGAGTTATTAAATATGTGCTTAAAAAAAGACAAAATATATAAAAAAAGAGAAAATGAAAAAAGAGTAATGTTTTATATGATTAATCTTTACTGTAAACATCATCATAAAGATTATCAAAAAATTTGCTCAAAAACATTTGGAAGCAAACCACTATGCAAAGAGTGCGAAGAAATATACAATTATTCAATAGAGAGAACAGACAATTGCAGATTTATAAAAACAAAAACTTTTTGCAGTGCTTGCCCAAAGCAATGTTATAAAAGAAATATTAAAAACAAAGTAAAACAAATTATGTCTTTTTCTGGAAAAATAATGCTAATCTATCACCCTATAATAGCATTAAAACATGTATTTGTTATGATTAAGCATAATATTATAAAAAATAAAAAATTAGATTTTAAAGGCATTATATGAAAACATTATTAATAGTTTTAGGATTTATATGTGTGGCTATAGGAGCCATTGGAATAGTTGTACCAATACTACCAACAACACCTTTTTTGTTGTTAGCATCATTCTTTTTTGCTAAAGGCTCTAAAAAGTTTCATGATTGGTTTATGTCTACAAAACTATACAAAAAACATTTAGAGAGTTTTGTTAATTCAAGGGCTATGACATTAAAATCTAAATTAACAATACTTCTTCCTGTTAGCTGTATGCTTATAGCTACATTTATATTTGTTAATAATTTGCATGCAAGAATATTATTAGTTATTTTATTTATAGGCAAATATTTATACTTCTTTACGCAAATAAAAACAATAAAAGAATAATATTTTAATAGGGTTTAGGAGAATAGATTAAATGAAAAAATACATGCTCGTAATAAATATAATATTTTTATCATTATTTTGTAATAAATTATACTCAGAAGAAAATAACGAAAAAAAAGGCTTTCAGTCTGTGCTTGATAATAGATTCTTTTCTATAGGTTTATTTAGCAGTGCCGACTCAATAAAAACATCTGTTAATATAGAATTTGGTTTTAAGTTAATGAAATATAATAACTTTCAGATAAAAAGCTATACTTCTGTTGTAGGTTCAAAGATATATGATGACAGTCCTCAGATGTATCAATTAGGACTCATGCAAAAGTTTACATTTGGAGGCGATGACGAATATAAAGGAACTATAAGCATATCAAGATACGGTTTTGCTTTTGGAAGTTTTGGTGTTTTATCTTTTGATGCTGATAAAAGCGGAAAGTTTTTATTTAGTGAGCCTTATTATTTTGAAGTTGGGGGAGGAGCTGGTTTTAATATAAACGTAAACAAACATGTTGCTATATTATTAGAGTTTGGAGGCGGGCTTCATATGGTGGTAAATGGTAAAGAGTTAGGATATCCTGCAAAAATAAACAAAGCTGGTTTTGGGAGAATGAGCATTGGGGCAAGGTATTATTTTTAATTAAATATTTATAAAAATTTTATTTACATACCCCACCCTTTTTATTTTTATAACTTTATTTTGATATTATAATTTATATTATATTTAATGTTTAATTAGAAATAGCACACCCACCCAAGCGTTTTTTAAATTTGATGTTTTTAAACCCACGCGGTAAACAAGCTTTTTATTTATAAATTATAATGCAATTATTAATTAAATTTATTTTTATAGTTAGCTTAACGCGTGCTAAAATTCATCTTATTAAAATATATTTAAAATATTAATTTCTAATCCTCTTAATAATAAATTAAAAAATAAACACACTATAGAAAATAAAATATATAAATAATCTTTTAATCTTAAACTAGATTCATACAATCTTGTTTTTTTAGCATTATCATTATATCCCCTAATTTCCATAGCAATGGCAGTCTTTATAGATGATTGTATAGCTAAAACTACTATAGGTATAAAAATACTAGTTACATTTAATATCTTTTCGTATATAGATATGATATCATAATCTAAACCTCTTGCTTTTTGTGCTTTAAATATCCTCACAGCTTCATCTTTTATTAAAGGAATAAATTTTAAAGATAATGCTATTATTATACTAATATTTTCTATAGGTATTTTTAAATATTTTAAAGGATAAAATATTTTTTCTATTGCAAAACCAATGTCTATAACAGTCATAGATGATAACATAACAGCTGCTAATATTATGATAAAAAATAACCTAGAAGCAGTATTTAATATATAATAAACATCTCTTCCTATAAGAAAATAATTAATAAATATTATAGACAATAGCAGCCATATAGAAGCTAAAAATATCTTTAATATATTCCCAACGTTTATACCTACAAATAATATATGTATAATAATCACTATAGTGAAAAATATAATCTGATTAATATTTCTCATCATAATCAATGAAACAGTAAAAACTATTGTAGATAAAAAAATTGTTCTAGGGTCAAATCTATTATTCATTTTATTTATTCTCTTTTATTAAAAATTATTAAAAATTATATTAAAAAACTATTAAAAAATTTTTTCTATTAACTCTTTTATATTATATGCTCCATCAGCCTTATTCATTCCTAATCTTTTTAGCTCTTTTATGTATTTATAAATATCAGGCTCTGCTAAATTATATTTATTTAATATTTCATCAGAAAATAATAAGTCTTTAGGTTTTCCTAATATATATTCTTTATTTTTATTTAAAATAAACACATCATCTCCATATTCTATTATATCATCCAACATATGAGATGATTGTATAATTGTAACATTTAAGTTTTTATTTAATTCTTTTATTGTATTCATAAATATGTTTTTACTTTCAAAATCTAACCCAGCAGTAGGCTCATCTAAAAATAATATCTTTGGAGAAGTTATTATAATTGATGCAAGTGCTATAGTTCTTTTTTGCCCGCCACTAATTTCAAATGGGGATTCTTTTAAAATTGCTTTATCTATATTTAATAATTCCACTACTTCTTTTAATTTTAAATTAATTTCTTTGCTGCTTAATTTGTTTCTTTTGAGATTAAATATTATTTCTTCCCTTATAGTATCATTGAAAAATTGCTTATCAGAATATTGAAACATTATTCCAGATAATTTTCTAAACTCTATTAAATTCTTTTTGTTGTTTAGGCTTATATTGTTAAATAATATTTCACCAGATATTTTCTTTGTAATCAAAGACATAGTTTCAAGAAGTGTAGATTTACCGCTTCCGGATACACCTGTAATAAAATGAAATTTACCGCTTTCAAAAATGATATTTAAATCTTCTATTATGATATTTCTTGTTCTTTTATTTAAGATATATCCTGCTGTTAAATTTTTTAAAGATATTTCCATAATTTATCACAAACCATTTTATAATCAAAAACATATTCATCTATTAAAACATTCTTTTTTTTATACAATTCATAAGCTAATTGAAAATTAATAGGCATATTAAGTTTATGAAACTCATCGCTTTTTATCAGCATCTGCACAAACTCATTAACACTGCCATTAAATGAAATAACTCCATTATCCATAAATATAACATCATTGCAATATTCTATTTCATTTAGATGATGCGTTACTATTATTATAGCAGTTCCCATAGAATGCACTTGATTTAATATTTCTATAATCTTTTTTCTATTTTCACTATCAAGCATAGATGTAGGCTCATCCAACACCAATATTTTTGGATTTAATGCTAAAGAAGAAGCTATACAAAGTCTCTGCTTTTCTCCGCCAGAAAGTGAGGATATTTTATCCTTTCTTCTATTAGATAAACCTACTATCTCTAAAACTTCATCTATTCTTTTATGCATATCTTTACTAGCTATAGAATAGTTTTCCATAGAAAATGCCACATCAAACTCAACTATATCAGCAACTATTTGATCATCTGGATTTTGAAAAACTAAACTAGCCATTTTATATATTTCATAAGACTTTTTATTTATGTCCAAATTTAGTATTCTTATTTTACCGCTATTTGCTTTCTCTATTCCAAACATCAATTTTATTAAAGTTGATTTGCCGCTGCCGTTCTTACCAAGCAATGCTAAATAACTATTTTCATTAATGCTAAAACTAAGATTGTTTATAAAGTTTTTTTCACCCTCTGCAAAATAAGAAAAACAAACATCTTCAAATTCAACAACCTTATTCATAATCAATCTGCCTATATATTTTTATAAATAATCATTAACATCATAAAAATTAATATTGATATTATTCTCTTCTAAAATAATCTTAAAAGTTTCCATAAATACCCCGCTCTCATTTACCATCTTTATTTTAGAATTAATATCTTCCAAATCTTTATACTTGCTAATCTCTCCGCCAATATCTCCACAACATGTAAGATTAACTCCGCAGCTCGGGCTTCCTGCTATACCATATACACCAATTATCTCATATCCATTATTAATATATTCTTTTATAATATCAACAAAATCATTGATTCTGTTTTTTATATATTTTTTATACCCAACATTACAGAATTGATCTTTAACATGTCCCCATCTCTTTAGTCCATAATATTCTGTTTCAGGACAAGGTAATTGCAATATACCAACATTGTTTTCAAATAATTTTTTTACAAATGGCAAAAAAGTATTAATATCCTTATATTCACCCTTTACTACAGAATTCTGATTTAATATGCAATGTGATAATATTGCTAATTTCTTGCTTCTGTTCATTATATTTCCTCTTCTGACTTAGACATTCTTTGAGATAATATCTTTTGGTTTGAAGTGATTTTGTTTAACAAAGAAGTTGGTATTCTTAATATGATAATACTTGCTATTATACAAGAAAGCGGTTTATCTATGATATTTGATATAATTCTAGGTATAAAAGCAGCAGTAAAAATCTTTTGACCGCTTTGAACTAAAAATCCTGTCATAATATCCATAGTTCCGCCAGTTAATCCGCCATATAATAAAACTGTAATAGGTGTGCCAACTAAAGGAGCTACTACAGCAAGAATTACTCCTGTTATTATAGCTACAGGTATCTTAAAGCCAAAATTAATAGATACTATTCCAACAACTATACCTATTATCATATTAACAAGTGCATAAGGTAGCTCTGCCGGATTATTAAGCATTGATGTTATTAAATTTGTAATGAATCCTGTTATTCCTCCATACAATGGTCCTAATGCAGCAGCACTCAATACAGTACCAATTACATCAAAAAATACAAAAGGTATTTTTAAATGTGATGATATAAAAGATAATACAATATTTAAAGCTACGCCTATAGCACAAAAAACTATAGAATATGTTTTGTTTTTCATAAAATAATCCTTGTAATTATTATTTGTAATAAAAAGTATTTTAAAAGTATTTAAAAATATTTAATTAAAGAAAATTGTTTTTTTTATAAGCAACCTGCTTACGGGAATTAATGATTCTGAGGAAAGTCGTATTCGTTGATAAAATACATTAGTTTTGATAGGAATAAAATTTTCATTATAATAGAATCCTATGTAATTGTTATATGCCCTATACTACAATACATAAAAAATATGTCAATAATATTTTATAATATTAATAAAAATTATTTAATTAAGCCAATATCTTTTCTAAAATATTTATCTTTAAAATCTATTTTTTCAATATCACTATAAGTTAGTTTTCTTGCTTCTTCCAAACTGTCTGCAATATTTACAACATTCAAAACTCTTCCGCCGCTTGTAATAATATCTTTATTTTCATCGAGTTTCGCACCAGCAATAAAACATTTGCCGTTTATATTGTTTATGCCAGTAATTTTGTAGCCCTTGTTATAGCTAGAAGGATATCCGCCAGAAGCCATAACCACACAGCAAGCATGTTTATCTTTCCATTTTATATTTATATCTTTTAATTTTTTATCCATAGCACTTTCTATTAAAGATAAATAATCACTCTCCATTAGCATAAGCACAGCCTGTGTCTCTGGGTCTCCCATTCTTACATTATACTCAAGCAAATATACACCTCTCTTTGTAATCATAAGACCAAAAAATATTATACCAGCAAAACTTATATTTTCTTTTTTCATTCCTTGAAGTGTAGGATTTAATATATCTTTTATAAATAAGCCTTCTGCTTCTTTTGTATAATAAGGGTTAGGAGATATTACCCCCATTCCTCCAGTGTTTAATCCTTCATCATTATCCAATGCTTTTTTATGGTCTTTAGCAGATATAAAAGGTATTATAGTGTTTCCATCTGTTATAGATAAAATAGAAGCCTCATAACCTTCTAAAAACTCTTCTATTACTATCTCGTTGCATGCCTCACCAAATACTTTTTTTATCATCATATCTTCTAATGCATTGTTGGCTTCATTTATATCTTTACATATAATAACGCCCTTACCCAAAGCAAGCCCGCTCGCCTTTATAACAAGAGGATAATTTACACTATTTAAATATTCTTTTGCATTATTATAATTATTAAATGTTTTGTACTCTGCTGTTTTTATGCCATACTTTTTCATAAACTCTTTGGCATAAGCCTTAGATCCTTCAAGCATAGCTCCTTTTTTATTCGGTCCAAATATTTTTAAATTGTTCTTTTCAAATATATCAACTATACCTGCAACAAGAAGCTCCTCACTTCCCACTATAGTTAAATCAATATTTTTCTCTTTTGCAAAATTAACAAACTCTTCAATTCCATTTAATTTTACATTCTCGCATTTATTTTCATAAAAAGTTCCAGCATTCCCCTCAGAACAATATATCTTCTCTACTTTTTCATTTTTTGATAAACTAAAAGCTATAGCATGTTCTCTTCCGCCAGAGCCTATAATTAATATTTTCATTATACAAAACCTTTATTTTTTTCTTATATTATAAATGATTAATTATATTTAGTCTATAAAATAATTAATTTTTAATTGACAAAAATATATTTTTATGTAAAATGAACAATGTTCAGTTAGAAAATTAATTAGGAGCAGCAACCTATGAAATATATAGCTCTATTGTTAATAATATTTTATTCATCACTATATTCATATAATTCTGAAGAAATTAATGACTTTTATAATAATTATTATTCAACTAAATATGATATAAAAACCATAGAAGATAATTCCTCTCAAACATATCAAAACTTATATTTTTTAATACAATCTAAAAAAATAGAAGATAAAAAAGAAAAGTATAATTATTTAAAAGAAGCAATTAATCAAAATAAAGATTATGAAGAGTCTGATGATATTGATTATTTAATTAGCGTGTCAGAGTTAATGAATTATATAATGTATTATTGCAATGTTTCAGAGAAAATTTCTTTTGGTTCAAAAAGCAAAGATATATACAAAAATATTTTAGCAAAAGATGAAAAAAATTTCTTTGCTCTTCTAGGCACAGGAATAGGATATATGCATGCACCTGTAATAGCTGGAGGAAGCAGTAAAAAAGCTTTTCAATATTTTAATAAGGCTCTAATAAATGCCAAAGAAACATATCAGAAATATTTAGCTTATGTTTGGTTATCTCAGTATTATTTCAAAATGGAAGACAATGAAAATTATATTAAATACATAAAAATGAGTAAAGGTATATATGAAAATGGTTATTTATTAGAATATGCAATGGACAGAAATTTAAATCACGAAAAAACATTATAAAAATTCATATTTATTATTGACTAAAAACTGTTATTGGTTTATAATGAACATTGTTCAATATGAAATAATATATTGAACTTTTATTTTGTTTACATAATGAACAAGGTTCATTACAAGAGTAAAATTATGAGAGCATTATATATAGTTTTAGGGTTTTTATTTATGGGGCTTGGTATTATAGGAGTAGCTCTCCCAATACTTCCAACTGCACCGTTTCTTTTGCTTGCTGCATTTTTCTTTGCAAAAGGCTCTCAAAAGTTTCATAATTGGTTTATATCTACTAAACTTTATAAAAAACATTTAGAGAGTTTTGTTAAATCAAAAGCTATGACATTAAAATCTAAACTAAGCATACTTATACCTGTAACTATTATGCTCATACTTGCTTTTATATTTGTAAATAATTTGCACGCTAGAATTGCATTAGTTGTATTGTTAATAATAAAATATTTTTATTTTTTTGTATGTATAAAGACCATAAAAGAATATAGAGAAAATACAAATATTGAATTTGATGAACAGAAGTAAAAAATAGATGATAATATTATGAGAGTATATAGATATATAGCTATAATAAATATTATAACTTTGAGTTTTTTTGATATTGCCTACACAGAAGAGGAGAATAAAAAAAATAGGATTTTATCTGGAGTTGATAACAGATTTTTTTCTATAGGGTTATACAGCAGTGCTGATACAATAAAAACAAGCGTTAATATAGAGTTTGGTTTTAAACTATTTAAGTATAATAATTTTGAGATGAAAAGTTATACTTCTATAGTAGGCTCAAAGATATATGATGATAATCCTGATATGTATCAATTAGGTTTGATGCAAAAAATTACTTTTGGAAGCAAAGATGTATACACAGGAGAGATAAGCATAGCTAGATATGCATTTGCTTTTGCGAGTTTTGGTTTTTTATCATTTACAGCTAATAGTGGGCACAAATTTTTATTTACAGAGCCTTTTTACTGGGAAGTTGGAGGAGGAGCTGGATTTAATATAAATGTAAGCAAACATGTGGGTATGGTATTAGAGTTTGGAGGCGGGCTTCATGATATTTATAATGGAGCAAAACTTGGTTACCCTAGAAAATTAAATATGGTTGGTTTTGGAAGAATAAGTGTAGGTGTGAGATACTATATTTTTTAATAATTAAATAAACATACTATTTTTAAGGAAGTAAGTATTATGAATAAAAATATAACTTCAAAAGAACAAATACTTAATATGAGCAGAGAACTCATAAAAAGAAAAGGTTTTAATTCAATTAATATAAGAACAATAGCAGATGCATGTAATATAGCTATTGGTTCTATATATAATTATTTTAATTCAAAAGAAGATTTAACTATAGCTATAATAGGAAGCATATGGCTTGATATATTTCATCCTTCAAATATTTGCATACAATCTGATAGTTTTATAGAAGTGATAGATACAATTTTTAAGAGCATTGAAAATGGAAATAAAGAATATCCAAATTTTTTCTTAATGCATTCTACTATACTATTTGGAAAAAACAAAACTAAAGCTATTGGTATGATGAACAATATAAAAAACCATATTAGAGAAGGATTATATAAAAATCTCATGAATGATGAAAATGTGAGAAAAGATGCATTTAATGAAAGTTTTACTGCAGAAAAATTTATAGATATAGTATTGTCATTTATAATAAGTGCTATGACTAGAGAGGATTATGATAGTTCTGGTATAAAAGAGATAATAAAAAGAAGTATTTACTAATAATTTAAATATATAAAGGAAAGTTTATGATAAATAAAAGGCTTATAGCTTTGATGGGAGAAGCTAAAAAATATATAGCTTGGCATGTAATAATACAGCTTGCAAATTTAGCTCTCAATATAGCTGCAATATTTTTTATGGCTAATATTATACAAAAAGCATATCAAAAAACTATAACAAAAGAAGACATTATAACATTATGTATTGCTATTTTTGTTATAATAGTTTTAAGATTTAGATTTAATATTTTAATAGCAAATATGTCATATCATGCTTCTGGAAGAGTTAAACAAACTTTAAGAGAAAAGATATACTCTAAACTTCTCACACTTGGAAGCAGATACAAAGAAAAATTTTCAACAAGCGAAATTGTTCAAATATCTATGGAAGGTGTTGATCAATTAGAAACTTATTTTGGACGTTATTTACCTCAATTTTTTTATAGTATGATAGCTCCTATTGTGCTTTTTTGTGTGCTTTCTACTATAAGTGTAAAGTCTGCTGTTATACTTTTAATATGTGTTCCGCTTATACCTTTATCAATAGTTGCTATAGTAAAAATTGCAAAAAAGATATTAAAAAAATATTGGGGAAGCTACAGCGATTTGGGAGAGATATTTTTAGAGGATGTACAGGGGCTTACTACTTTAAAAATATATAAGGCTGATGAAAAGAAAAATGAAGAGATGAATATAGAAGCAGAAAAGTTTAGAATTGCCACAATGAATTTATTATTTATGCAATTAAACTCTACAACCATAATGGACATAATCGCATACGGCGGAGCTGCTTTAGGAGTAATAATATCTATACTTGAATATATGAAAGGAAATATTAACCTTGCAGGAACATTTACTATAATAATGCTTTCTGCAGAGTTTTTTATTCCTTTAAGACTTTTGGGGTCATTCTTCCACATAGCTATGAATGGAATATCTGCAAGCGATAAGATGTTTGAGATACTTGATATGCCTGAAGATAAAAACAGAATAAATAAAATAAATAAAGATAATAAAGAGATTATTTTTCACAATGTAAGTTTTGCCTACAATGAAGATAAAACCATATTAAAAAATATAAATCTTAATATAAAAGAAAAATCATTTGTTTCTATAGTAGGAGTTTCTGGTTCTGGAAAAAGCACAATTGCGGGTCTCATATCTTTAAAAAATGAAAATTATAAAGGCTCTATAAAAATAGGAAGTTTAGAACTCTCTACAGTAGACAAAGATGATTTATATAAAAAAATAGCAGTAGTTGATCATAACAGTTATTTATTTGAAGGCACTGTATATGATAATTTAAAAATGGCAGGAAGCACTATCACAGAAAACAAAATGAATGAAGCATTAAAAAAAGTAGAGCTTTATGATTTTTTACAAACTGAAGATGGTCTTAATACAAAGATAATGGAGAAAGCTTCCAACCTATCGGGAGGGCAAAAACAAAGATTAGCATTAGCAAGGGCTATACTTTTTAATGCTGATATATATATATTTGATGAGGCTACTTCTAATGTTGATGTTGAAAGTGAGGAGAGCATTATGGAGGTGATAAGAGATATAGCTAGGGAGAAGACGGTTATATTAATATCTCATAGGCTTTATAACTGCATACCTTCAGACAAGATATATTTTTTAAAAGACGGTGTTATAGAGGAAGAAGGCAGTCATAATGAATTGATGAGTATAAATGGAGAGTATGCGAGAATATTTAATGAGCAAACAAATTTAGAGAGCATAACAAAAGGGGAGAGTTTAAGCATAGCGATATAATTATATATATTAGATTTTACATTTTGTTGTTTGTGGTGGCTTTGCCCCCTGCGAAGCGTGCCCTTAGGGTACACACCCCCAGTTCTTTTATTGGTATAAAAGAACCAAAAGAACTGCATTTTAGAAAGTATGCTTTAGATTTATTTTAGGCATATTCCTAATATATAAACTATAGTACTTGCGTTTTTTGCAACTTTTTTGAGCGACAAAAAAGTTGATAATATAATAGGTGCGAAGTCTAGAAAAGAACAATAAAAACAATTAATAAATTAATTAATAAAAATAATAAATTGGAGTTTAAATGATGCGAAGAAGCGGTATTAAAATTATGGCACAATTAATCGGACTAATTGCGCCGCTTATGCATGTTATGATATTGGCAATAACTACAGGAGTGTTGGGATTCTTATGTGCTATATCTATAACAATATTAGGCGGATATGCAATATTAACTTTTTTGGGTTTAAATAATTTCTTTACAATAAAAACAATATTCATTACTGTTTTGGTGCTTGCAGCTTTAAGAGGTTTGCTTCACTATGTTGAACAGTTAAGCAATCACTTTATAGCTTTTAAATTACTTGCATTGATTAGAGATAAAGTTTTTAAGGCTCTAAGAAAATTATCTCCTGCAAAACTTGAAGGAAGAGACAAAGGAAATTTAATAGCACTTATTACGAGCGACATTGAACTTCTTGAAGTGTTTTATGCCCATACAATTTCACCAATAGCCATAGGAGTATTAACTTCAATAATAATGACAATATTTATAGGAAGTTTTAATATTGTGTTAGGTGCTATTGCTTTACTTGGATATTTTACTATAGGTTTTATCATTCCTTATTTCTCATCAAAGTTTGGAAAGAATGACGGAATGGAATATAGAAATAATTTTGGTAAATTAAACAGCTATTTTCTTGACAGCTTATGGGGAATAAAAGAGATACTTCAATTTGGATACGGTGAGAAAAGAATACAAACAATAGAAAATAAAACCGATAACTTAATGGATTTAAACAAAAAACTAAAAAAATATGAAGGCATAATATCAGGACTAACCACTTCAGCAGTGTCACTATTTACATTAGCTATTCTTGTTGTGAGTGTGTTAATATCAAAAGACAAAAATTTATCTAATATATTAATACCTACTATAGCAATGGCAAGTTCTTTCGGTCCTGTAATAGCATTGAGTAATTTATCAAACAATTTATTTATGACATTAGCAAGCGGTGAGAGGGTGCTTAATTTGCTTGCAGAAAAGCCTATTGTAGAAGAAGTTTATGATGGAGAGAGTAATTTAGAGTTTAATGGGCTTGAATGCGAGAATGTATGCTTTGATTATGAAGGCGAAGAGATATTAAATAATTATAATTTAGAGATAGAGCCTAATAAGATAATAGGCATAAGCGGAAAAAGCGGAAGCGGAAAATCTACACTTTTAAAACTATTCATGCGTTTTTGGGATATAAAAGAAGGAAGCTTAAAAATATCTGGCTCTAATATAAAAGATATTAATACTGATAGCTTAAGAGATATTGAAAGCTATGTAACTCAAGATACTTCAATATTTAAAGACACTATAGAAAACAATATAAAAATAGCAGATAAAAATGCTACAAGAGAAGAGGTTATTGAGGCATGCAAAAAAGCATCATTGCATGACTTTATAATGAGCCTTCCAAACGGGTATGATACTAATGTAGGGGAGCTTGGGGATACTTTATCTGGCGGAGAAAAACAACGCATTGGAATAGCAAGAAGTTTCTTACATAAAGCACCATTCATGCTTCTTGATGAGCCTACAAGCAATCTTGATAGTTTGAACGAAGCTGTTATATTAAAATCTGTGAAAGATAATAGCAAAGATAGAACTGTTGTTTTGGTATCGCATAGACTCTCTACACTTAATATAGCTGACAAAGTGTATAAAATGAAAACAGACAGAGTGAGCTAAAAAAGTAAATTGGAAAGTAAATTAAAAATTAAGTTTAAAAAAGAAGTATAGTAAAAATAATACTATACTTCTTTTTATATGTATTTATTTAATTATTAATCATTAACAGTCTTTTTAATAAATCCAAGAAGAACCGCTGTAACTACAGAACCTATTACTATAGCAAGCAAATACATTACAGGATTATTAACTATAGGCAAAACAAATATACCGCCATGAGGAGCTCTTAACTCTATATGAAAAGCCATAGACAAAGCCCCAGAAATTGCAGCACCAATCATACAAGAAGGAATAACTCTTATAGGGTCAGAAGCTGCAAAAGGTATAGCTCCTTCAGTAATAAATGAAAGCCCCATAACATAACAAGTTTTTCCAGCATCTCTTTCATCGGCAGAGAATTTATTTTTAAATATTGTAGTAGCCAATGCTATACCCAAAGGAGGCACCATTCCTCCAGCCATAACTGCAGCATGAGGTGCATATTGACCAGAAGCTATCATTGCTATACCAAAAGTGAAAGCAGCCTTGTTTATAGGGCCTCCCATATCAGTAGACATCATAGCACCAAGTAAAGCACCTAATAATATTAAGTTTCCTGTTCCTAAGTTTTGTAAGAAATTTGAAAGACCAGTATTAATTGCAGCTATTGGGTTAACTATAAACAAATACATTATAGCACCAGTGAAAAATATACCAAATAAAGGATATAATAAAACAGGTTTAATTCCTTCTAAACTGTCTGGCAATTTAGAGAAAATCTTTTTTAATAAAAGAGTGATATATCCGCCTAAAAAACCACCTATCAAACCGCCCAAAAATCCGCCGCTGTTGTTTAAAGAAATTAATCCTCCAACCATAGCAGGAGCAAAACCCGGTCTGTCAGCAATACTCATACCAATAAATCCTGCCATTACAGGAACCATGAGGAAGAATGCATTTCCGCCTCCTATGTCATTTAAAAGCTTAGCAAAATAATTGTATGAAGGGTCATTAGGGTTGCTTGCATTAATACCAAACATAAATGAAAATGCTATTAATATACCTCCGCCTACAACAAATGGGAGCATATTTGACACTCCTGACATTAAATGCTTATATACTCCTGTTTTTGGCTTTTTAGCAAATTTATTTGAAGCTTGAGTATTATCTTCACTGCTATGATATATAGGAGCAGTTTGATTTATGGCATTGTTTATTAATCTTTCAGGGTCTTTTATAGCCTCTTTTACTCCTACTATATCAACATTCTTTCCTGCAAATCTCTCCATAGCAACATTTTTATCTGCTGCTACTATTATTCCTTTTGCATTTTTTATCTCTTCTTTTGTAAGTTCATTTTTTACACCACTTGAACCGTTAGTTTCTACTTTTATAGTAATTCCAAGTTCTTTACCTTTTTTAAGCAATGCATCTGCTGCCATGTAAGTATGTGCTATTCCTGTAGGGCAAGCTGTTACTGCTAATACTTGATATGAATTGCTATTGTTAGTTTCCTGATTTAATGATGAGTTTTCATTATCTTTTTCAGCATTCTTTATTAATATATCCAATACTTCCTCTTTGCTTTTTACATTAAGAAGTGCTTCTCTAATATCATCTTCAAGAAGAAGTGTTGTTATTTTTGATAATAATTCAATATGAGAATCGTTAGAGTTTTCTGGAGCTGCTATCATAAAAAATAAATGTGAAGGCTTACCGTCTAATGATTCATAATCAACACCTTTTTTTGAAATACCTATTGCAACTGTAGGAACCTTTACTGCATTAGTTTTACCATGAGGTATTGCTATTCCTTCTTCCATACCTGTTGAGCTTTGAGCTTCTCTCTTTAGTATTTCCTTTTTATACTCTTCTTTGTCATTTAATTTACCGTTATTATAGAGAATATCTATCATTTCATCTATAATTTCTGATTTTGTTTGTCCCTTTAGGTCGATATTAATACAATCTAAAGTTATAACATCTTTTAGCATTTTTTAGCCCTCCATTTATATTTTAATTAATTTTTTTTATTTCTACGTTTTCTAGAAATTTATTCATATTTTCAAATGTAGTTAACCCTTCAGAGCATGCAGTAGAGCTTCCGCTTGCTATAGCATACTTATAAGAATCAACTATACTTAAATTATTGCTTATACCGTAAACTATTCCAGCTACCATAGAATCTCCAGCACCAACAGAACTTATCAATTTTCCGTCAGGTGCATTTCCAAGATAAGCTTCATCTTTTGTTACAAGCACAGAACCATCTTTACCCAAAGAAACTATTACATTCTCGCTTCCTTCTTTTATTAGCTCTCTTGCATATTTTATTATCTCTTCTGTTGATTCTATTTTTTTATTAAAATATTCTCCTAACTCTTTTTTATTAGGTTTTGTGAGAAATACTTTTTCTTTTAGTCCTATTTTAAATGCCTCATCTCTTGCATCCAATATCACTTTTATATTTTTGTTAGCATTTGATATAACATTTTTATATATGCTGCTTTCAATAGAATTAGGAACGCTTCCAGATAATACTAAAACATCATTTTCTTTTACATTATTTTTTATGTAGTTTATAAGTTCATTAACTTTTTCTTTTGAAATATTAGGAGATTTTCCTGCTATTTCTGTTTCTGTTTTGTTCGTTTTTAATTTAATATTTATTCTTGTATCTTCTTCTAAATAAATAAAGTTTTCTTTTATGCCATATTCTTTTATATGCTTTTTTATATAATCACCTGTAAAGCCTCCGCAAAAACCTAATGCAGTAGATTCAACATTAAAATTTTTAAGCACCTTAGAAACATTTATTCCCTTGCCTCCTGCTAATGTATAGGCATTATTAACTTTGTTTAAATCCCCCTCTTCAAAGTTTTCCATGTCTATATAATAGTCAACAGCAGGATTTAATGTTAAAGTATATATCATAGTTAATCCTCCTTGTTTTTATTTTTTTCTTTCTTTTATTATTAATTAACAATATATAAGCCTTTTAATTTGCTTTTTATTTCTTCATTTATCTCTTTAGCATTTGTTATTAAGTATGAATCTTCCAAATTATAAAAATTAACCAAGCTCTTTTTTTGTAATTTTGATTCATCACATAAGAAGTAAGTTTTATTTGCCTTTGAAGCAGCTTCATTTTTTATCAATGCCTCTTCACTGTCAGGAGTAGAATATCCGTTAATATCTATTCCATTTGCTCCCATAAATGCCAAATCAAAATTAAAACTTTTTAGAGATAAAACAGCACTAGCACCAACCAAAGCACCAGTAAGCATTTTCATCTTTCCGCCAATTAGGTAAGTTTCTATTTTTTTATTATAAAGCTCCTCTATATGGCTAAGCCCATTAGTTACTACTTTTATGTTCTCTATACCAGCTAAATATTTAATCATAGCAAATACACTTGTACCTGCATCTAAATATATAGTACTTCCGCTTTCTACCAATGAAGCAGCAAACTTTCCTATATTTTCTTTTTCTTCTGAATATATTTCTTTTTTATATAATAGGCTCTCTTCCTGAGTATCAACTAATATCGCACCGCCATGAACTCTTCTTATTTTTCCTGCTTTTTCAAGAAATGTTAAATCACGTCTAATTGTAGCCTCTGAAACATTAAGCCTTTCAATTAATTCCTCCACTTTTATATTTCTTTTCTCTTTTATAACTTCTAATATTAGCTCATATCTGCTTACTTTTAGCATTATTATTTTTACCTCTTCACTAATATAGTATATAAAAAATTCATAGAAAATCAATCAAAAATAGTCAAAATTAATCAAAAACAATCAAAAAATATACAGCTTTACTTAAAAAATTATAAATTAGCTATAAAAACAAAATATTTAAAATAAAAAAGTCCTGCCAATACAAAGTATTTAGCAGAACTCTTAAAAAATATAAAATAATTATTATTAATTAATTTCTATTAACTTCTCAATAGTTTTTTCTAATAAATAAACTCCAACACCAGTAGCACCTTTAGTTAAATATTTATCATTAGAATCAGATACAGAAGTGCAAGCTATATCCAAGTGAGCCCATTTAGTTCCTTCAGTGAAGTATGAAAGAAATTGTGCAGCTGTAATAGTGCCTGCATATCTTCCGCCAGTGTTTTTAATGTCTGCAACATCAGATTTTATTTGCTCTCTATACTCATCAAACATAGGAAGCTCCCATACTCTTTCATAAGTATCATCACCAGCATCTTTAATAGCTCTAGATAATTTATCATCTGTAGAAAGAAGTCCTGTAGCATGTCTTCCTAAAGCTATAGAACAAGCACCTGTTAATGTAGCAATATCTATTATATAATCAGGTTTATATTTATCTATTCCATAAGCAAGGGCATCGGCAAGTATTAATCTTCCCTCGGCATCAGTATTAACAACCTCCACAGTAACACCATTATACATCTTTAATATATCGCCGGGGTTAATAGCACCGCTTCCTGTTTTGTTGTCTGTCAATGGGCAAATAGCAGTAACATTAGCATCAAGAT
The DNA here is from genome assembly GCF_009755885.1 of Brachyspira sp. SAP_772. NCBI lineage: Bacteria > Pseudomonadati > Spirochaetota > Spirochaetia > Brachyspirales > Brachyspiraceae > Brachyspira > Brachyspira sp. SAP_772. The sequence continues at coordinate 505,206 of NZ_VYIX01000003.1, forward strand.
TCATATCGGCAGCCAAAAATAAAGCTCCGCAAACTGCAGCTGCACCAGCCATATCGTCTTTCATGCCAAGCATACTATCAGCAGGCTTTAAACTCATTCCGCCAGTGTCAAAAGTTATACCCTTACCAACTAATACTACATTTTTTTTAGCCTTAGGCTTTTTATATTGCATACAAAGTAATCTTGGAGGGTTCTTACTTCCAGCATTAACACCTAATATACCATTCATCTTTAATGTCTTTAATTGTTTTTCATCTAATACAGCAGCAGTTATTTTTTTCTTTTCTGCAATCTTTTTTGCTCTCTCTATAAATGTTAAAGAATTAATAACATTGCTAGGCTCATTAACCATATCCCTAGCCCAACAAATATGCTCAGATATACTAGAAGCAATATTAATAGCATTATCTGTATCTTTTTTATGGTCAGACACTAATAAAATATTATTAATATTATTCTTGTCTTTAAGTATTTTTTCTCCCAAATAATAATTAAAATTATAAGAAGCTAAAAACATTCCTAAACAAAATTGTATATAAGATTCCTCAGAACCAATCTCAGCAAATAATTCTGCCATATCTACTTCTATATCAGATATATGAAGCTGATTCATTATGCTTATTAAAGAAGCTCCTGCATTTTTCCAAGTTTCATAGATATAATTTTTTACTTCTTTATAAGTAATATAAATTACTCTAGTATTGCTTGAAAAAGCAAATGCAAATGGAGTTGATATAGTGTAATATTTGTCTTTTACTAAACTGTTAAATAATTTTATATACTCATCATTAAATGTGCAAACTTTTGGTTTTTCTTTTTCAACCTTAACAAAGATTGCCACTGTATCTTTTTTTATAAAATTGTTTGTGTGTTTGAGTTTCATCGATATGTCCTTTAAGAATTCTATAAGATATTTTAAATATTATATATAATGTTTATTTTATGTCAATTAATTAATTTTTAAATTAACATAATCTATAGATAAGTCATCTTTAGTTTTAGTTATTACTAATTTATACTTATCTCCATAATGAGTGTAAATCTCAGCTAAATTATCCCCATTAGAATCTTCTATACGTTCAATTTCTAATGCTATATTATTATTATCCAAATTTTTAAATATATTTTCTAAAGACATATCAATATTATTAGTAATGTTGAGTGTAATTTGATCTATTTTTTTATCTGAAATAAAAACATTAACTTCTGCATTATTTTCATGTATATTTATATCTTTTTTTAAAATGTTATTATAAATTATATTTCTATCTATATTAAATAAATTAGATAAATTATCAAAAGATGTTGTGAAAGAAAGGGAAGCCAAAGATTTTACCTCCCCATTTGCACAATAAAGTATATCATTATAAGAAAAAGGACGAACCATGTTTTTTTTATCATACACAACTTTATTTTTATGTATGATGTTTAATATCATTATACCAAATACTATAAAACATACTAATACTACAAACTTTATGAATCTCATTAATCTACAATAATACTAATTTACAAATATTTTTATTAATTAATTTATTTACTTTCTATAAGTGATATATCATTAACTTCTTCAACAGAAAATAATGGCATATCTCCTGCATTATAATATTCTGGCTGTATAGTAAAAGTTAAAGAACTTCTATACTTCTGATAATTTTCAGCTTCTACTACTATATCTAAATTAACATCTATCTTTTTATTAGAATCTGTTTTTTGAGGCATAAAACAAAACATATATTTACCAGCAACATTTTTAGCAACTACAGCAGGATTTGGAAAATTAACTCCATATCCTTTTAATAAAGCGTTATTACTAAACATATAAACTTTAGCACTCTCTATTCTATCAGTATTATTAGAAGCAAATAAATTACCCATTATACTAGGATAAGTGATGTAATAACCGCTCTCTTCTATAACAGGTATAGTGTCTGAAGCATTACTCTCTCTTCTTTTGGTAACAACCTCACAAGCTTGAGATATGATATTTAAAACTTCTTTATTATCTTCTATAGGGTCTTTATAGCTATATAATACCCCCCTAGCACTTGTAACATATTCTGGTTTTACTCTATTTAATGTATATGCAATAATATCCATACGCATGTTGCTATTAACTGGAATATTTTTCTTTTGTAGATATGCATCTGCCAACTTAGAAACTTTTTGTTCCATTAGGTTTACTAAATACATAACAAAACTCCTTAAACTTTATAATACATTATACAAAATTATATATTATTTGTCAAAGTAAATATAATAAATTGTGTAAAAATGAAAGGGCTAAACTAATAGTTAAGCCCCCTAAAAAATAATAACAATATAAAACTATTTATATAATAAAATTATTTACATATTATTAAGTCTATTTAATACTTCTATATAAGCCTCTTCTATAGAACCTAAATCTCTTCTAAATCTATCTTTATCTAATTTTTTGCCAGTAGCTTTATCCCAGAAACGGCAAGTATCAGGTGTAATTTCATCTGCTAAAAGTATTTCGCCTTTTGAGTTTTTACCAAACTCTACTTTAAAATCTACCAAAGTAATACCTATTTTATCTAAAGCCTCTTTTAATAAATTGTTTACTTTAGAAGTTACTTCGTATATATATTTTAATTCATCATAAGTAGCAAGTTTTAAAGCAACAGCATGATGGTCATTAATAAGCGGATCACCATATTCATCATTTTTATAACATATTTCAAAAATAGTATTAGGCGGAACTGTACCTTCTTCTATGCCGAGTCTTTTAGCCATAGAACCTGCTATTAAATTTCTTACTATTACTTCCAATGGAAATATTTTTACTTTCTGGCAAAGCTGCTCTCTGTCAGATAACTTTTCTATAAAATGTGTCTTAACACCATTTTTCTCCAACATCTTAAAGAGTAAAGTAGTAATCTCATTATTCATAACGCCTTTATCTTTTATAGAGCCTTTCTTCTCACCATTAAAAGCTGTGGCATCATCTTTGTAATAAACAATTATCTCATCAGCATTATCAGTAGAATAAACCTTCTTTGCTTTACCCTCATAAATCATTTCTTTTTTTTCTTTAGACATAACCTATACTCCTATTTATTAAAACGATTACTTATTATATACCCTTTTTTATTATTTTACTATAGCTTTTTTATTAAAACTAATATATTAATTTATTTTAAACTCTTCTCTAATAGCTTACATATATTGTTAATTAAAATATCTCTATCTATATTTTTATCTTCTTTTATCCAATGATATATTATAGAAACCAATCCTCCAGATATAAACTCTTGTATTACTATATTATCCTCATCTTTTAACCATTCATTTAAGTAGCCTAATAAAATTTTGTGAAGAAGTGATATAAACAAAAGTGTATTATTATAATTAACTAATGAAGTATTAAAATATTGTTTGTTATTGTCAAAATAGTTTATTATTCTTTCTATTATTTTTCTGTAATTTTTTCTAAAATTATAAATTAGATTATCATCTCTTAATTCTTTTATAATATCTTCTTTTATATCTTCTATGATGCTATTTAAAAGTTCTTCTTTATTGTTGTAATGGTCATAAAAGGTAACTCTATTAATCATAGATTTTTCGCATATTTCTGTAACAGTGATATCATTAAAGGAGTGAGTTTTAAAAAGTTCGAGTAAAGATTCTTTTAATAATTTTTGAGTTTTTATAATTCTCAAATCTTTTTTATTTTCTTCTGTCATAGTTAGATTATACTGAAACAAGTATATTTTGTCAAAATTTAGTTTTAATATTTTTGTTGTTTGTGGTGGCTTTTTATCTATATACAAATATAGATATTATTTTAGCTTTATATATTATAGTACTTGCATTTTTTGCAACTTTTTGCGGCGGGAAAAAGTTGAATAAAAAAACTTATTATATATTTKAAAACTTTTAAGTTTATCAATTTTTGTTTTTATATTTTGGGGACTAGTCCCCAAACCCCTACTTCTTTTGCGACCGAAGGAAGTGCCTGTGGTAGTGGCCCAAAGAAGCAAAAGGACTGCATTTTTATTATAAATTTCATAATTTAATTGTACATTAAAATGCACTCCCCCGCACGACTAATGAGTTATAATTAAAGCATAGCATTACCGTGCGGCAAGGTGGTACAGCTCGTACGCGGGAAAAAGTTGAATAAAATAAAAACCTATATAACAAAATATAGTTGTATTATATATTAATAAAATTGTAATCTTTTATCAAGATAATTTACAAAAACTAAAATATGTAGTTTATCATACAATAGTAATTTTTCTGTACTTGATATAATAAATAATCATAAATAAAATATAATATAAAGTATAATGAGGTTTTTTACAAAAGTGTCAAAAAAATTATTATATTATTTTACCATGTTTTTATTTTTATTAAGCAGTTCTATATACTCGCAAACCAATGCTCAAATACTCTCTTATGCTGAATATATTGAAAGAATAAAAAACATAATACCAGAGATGAAATTAACAGCGATACAAGAGAGTAATGCTTATAATAATCTAACTAAAGCAAAAAGCTCTGGAGATGTTAAGTTTGATTTGCAGGCAGGGGCAATAGGAACACAAAAACACTTTGATGAATATAATATTATACCCACAGCAGACTTTATGCATAACGGCATGCGAATTGGTGCGGGTTTCAGCGGACTTATACCATATTCAGGCACAAGATGGTCTGTAAAAATACAGCATGACAGCTATTTTGGTGATTTAAAAATGGGAGAGGTAGAAATACCTGTAAATACACCGCTCGGCACAGTTGTAGGAAGACTTCCAAATTTAAGCACAAACAATTTTAAATATTATGCCCCAAGTATAGAAATACAAATAGCTCAGCCAATATTGAGAGATTTTTTTGGTAAGTTAGATATGTATCCAATAAAGGATGCAGAATATCAGCTGTCAATAGCAAAACTAAAAAGAATAATAGATGATAACAGCGTATTAACATCATATCAGAAAATATATTATCAGTGGATTATGTCTCAAAAACTTATAAAACTCTATGATGAAATGATTAGAGAGGCAAGGGCTTTTGAAAATCAAATATACAAAAGATACACAAGCGGTGTAATAGATAATGATGCCTATCAAAATGCTAGAAGACAAACTTTAAAATATAGAGAAGCAAGAAACAAGTCAGAATTAATTTTAAAAAAGATAATTAGAAACATACAGTTTTTTATACCAGAAGAGAATGTTGAGCCTAATGAAGATGATTGGGAGAGTATGCTAGAGACTTCAATTAATGCTAAAATAAATGTTGTTCCATTTTTAGAGAGTGCTCAGGGGCAGATGGCTTATCAATTAAAATTAAGAAGCGAATATGCATTATCTATAATGAAAAATAATTCTCTTCCAGATTTATCTATAGTTGGAAGTGTATCATTGTCCACTTTAGATGACAGCGGTTATTTTAATTCTTTTTCAACTATGACGAATGTTGAATATTTTGTTGGTTTAATGTTTTCTTATCCTATAGGCGGAAGAGATGCTAAAGCCAAGATGGAAGATGCATACAATGCTTTAAGTGCTGTTACTGCAGATTTTGATAGGGTAAACAGAGATTTTGACGTGCAGATTGGAACATACTATGACGAGTTTGAGGCGTACAAAACAATGCTTGAAGATAAAAAACTTGAAGTGCAGGCTTTGGCTTCGAGGGTAAGAACTCAAAATACAAAATTTAATCAGGGCAGGCTTCCTGTTGATGAGATAATTAATGCAAGATTAGATTTAGTAAATGCCCGGGCAGAGCTTCTTAATTTGGAATATATGATAATAAGCACGGTGATGGATTATAATTCTCTTGTGCTTCTTAATAACTAAAAACATAATAAAACTTTTGAGGTATTATGGATAAAATTGTAGAATTATTTGCTAAAAATAGATTATTAGTAAATGTAATAATATTAATTACTGTAGCGATTGGTATGTTCTCTTATACTGCCATAAAAAAAGAGGCTTTCCCTTCTACAAACTTTGATGTAATGATAGTGCAAGTAATATATCCGGGTGCTTCGCCTCAAGATGTTGAACAAAATGCCATGATACCTTTAGAAGATGAGCTTCAAACTATAGCGGGTATTGATGAGTTTTATTCTATAATGATAGAAAATGCTGGTATTCTTACAATTAGAATAGACATGAAAATAAAAGATACAAGACCTATAAAAGATGAAATATTTAGAAGGCTTCAAAATGCCCCTAATGTATCTCAAGATGTTACAGAGATAAAAATTACAGAGGCTAATGCTAACAGAGTTCCAATATACAACATAGGAATAAAGTTTAAAGAAGGCATGGAAGGCACAGAAAAAGAGCTTTATGATATATCAAAAAGATTTGAAAAAGAGCTTAAATATGTTGATGGGGTTGCAACTGTTGAAGTATATGGAAGAACAGACCCAGAGATTCAAATTATAGCAGACCCATATAAACTTCAAGAATACTACACATCATTAACTGAAATAGTGCAGGCATTATCTTTAAGAAATGTGAGACTTACAAGCGGAAGCATGAAGCCGTATGAAAGCGAGGGAGAAGATGCCAAAAATAAATTATTGGTTACTGCTGGGCAATTTCAAGACCCTCTGTCAATCACAAATGTTATAATTCGCTCTATATTTAATGGTAAGCCTATAAGAATTGCGGACGTTGCAAGAGTAGAAGAGATGTTTGTTGATAAAACTGTGTATATGAGAGTAAATAAAGATAATGGATACTCTATAAACATAGTAAAAAAAGAAGATGCTGATATATTAAAAACTATAGACAATGTTAATGCTTATTTTGAAAAAAACAAATCCAATATTCCAAGCAATATAGAAATAGTTCCTATGTTTGATAACTCAAGAACCATTAACGACCTTCTTAATGCTGTATCATCAAATATCATTACTGGTTTTATTATCATATTTATAATACTAATAATATTTTTGGATTTTAAGAGTGCAATATTTACTTCGCTTGGTATGCTTATTGTTATATCGGTTTCTTTAATATTTATGACATACTCTGGAATTACATTTAATATTATATCTCTTGGAGGGCTTATTACTGTACTTGGTATGATTGTAGATAACTCTATAGTTGTATCAGAAAACATATTTAATTTTCACCAAAGAGGTTTTAGAGGTTTAGATGCCACAAAGAAAGCTGTTCATGAAGTATTTATGCCAATGCTTATATCAACGCTTACAACCGTTGCTTCTTTTGTGCCTATTATTTTTGTGGGCGGCACTATGGGAAGGCTTCTTAATCAATATCCTAAAGTTGTAATTATAGCTTTAATTGCTAGTATATTTCAGGCTGTATTGATACTTCCAAATAACCTAATAACTAATGAAGAATTAACAGGCATAAAAAAGAAAAAAAGATTTAATTTAAAAAATCCTCTCGACTTCGATAAAGATAAATTATTTGATAAGCTAAAAATACCTTTTGTTAAATTTTTGAAAATCACTCTTAAACATAGATATTTAGTTTTAATATTTTTTATAAGTGTATTTATTGTAAGCATATTTATATTTAAAATTGTATTTTCTCAATTTATACTTGTTTATGATACTAGTGCTGATGTTGTTGTTATTAATATGGATGCAGGTGTTGGAGCTCCATTATATAAAACAGAAAAATATTTAAGCGAAATAGAAGACATTGTTTTTAAAACAGTAGATACCAACGACATTATTGCAGTATATAGTTTACTTGGAAAACAATTAGACAAAAACAATGTTGATATTTCTGAAGAGATGGACAATCTCGCAGGAACAATTATATATTTAGTGCCAGCAAACAACAGAAAAAAAGTAGCCTATGACATAGCAGATGATTTAGAAAAGGCTGTAGAAGAGGCTGGGCTTAGAGATGAATTAGCACTTCTTACAATACACACAAAACTCCCTATAACACCCGGTAAGGCTGTGGATGTAAAAATAATAGGAAATGATACTGAAAAAGTTAAAGAGGTTAAAGACAAAATAAAGGCTCATCTATTAACACTAAAAGGAGTTATAAACTATGATGATGATGATAAGATTGGTATGGAAGAGCTTAGAGTGTTGTTTGATTATGACAGAATGAGTGAGCTTGGTGTAAATGTGGCTTATGCGGCAAGAGAATTGAGAGCGGCATATTCTGGAATAGTTGCTACTTCTATTCAGCAATTTGAGAATAAACTTGATTTTAGAGTGCGAATGGATAAAAAATACACCTACGACACTAATGTATTAAACAATTTATATATGCCAAGCACATATGGAAGACTAATACAATTAAAAGATATAGCAACAATAGAAGTTACAAATA